>JBAVOG010000702.1:0-4488 GCA_049691875.1 Burkholderiales bacterium
CGAAAGCGCGTCGTCAGCGCGCCGTGCGGCACTTCGTCAGGCACTTCATCGCTACGATAATGCGCTGCGATTGCGCACTACAATGTCGTGATCATGTCTCTGCGTACACTCTGGCTCGTCTTTGCCCAGACCGCGACCATCGCGCTCGGCGTGCTGTTCGTGATCGCCACGCTGCGGCCCGAATGGCTTCCCAACCGGGCCGGAGGTTCCGGCGCGCCGGTCCGCATCGCGTTCAGCGAAGCGCCGCCCGCGCCCGACGACGGCGCACCTCCGCCTACGTCCTCGACCACGTCGTACAGCGCGGCAGTGCGTCGCGCACTGCCATCCGTGGTGCACATCTTCACCTCGCGCGAGGTCAAGACTTCGCGCAGTCCGTTCTTCGACGATCCGGTCTTCCGGCAGTTCTTCGGCGATGCGCTCCAGGGGGTTCCGAAACGAGCGACCGGGCTCGGATCGGGGGTGATCGTCAGCCCGGCGGGGTATGTCCTCACCAACAATCACGTCGTGGAGGGGATGGACGAGATCGACGTCGCCTCGAACGATGGCAAGAAATTCCGGGCGCGGGTCGTGGGCTCCGACCCTGAAACCGATCTCGCGGTACTCAAGCTGGATGCGGACAACCTCCCGGCCATAACGCTCGGAGACCTCGCACAGGTCCAGGTCGGCGACGTCGTCCTCGCGATCGGCAATCCGTTCGGCGTCGGGCAGACGGTGACGATGGGCATCGTGAGCGCGCTCGGTCGTTCGGGGCTGGGCATCACCACCTACGAGAATCTGGTCCAGACCGATGCGGCGATCAATCGCGGCAATTCGGGTGGCGCGCTGGTCAATACATCCGGACAGCTAATCGGCATCAATACGGCGATCCTGTCGCCCAGCGGCGGGTCGCTCGGCATCGGCTTCGCGGTGCCGGTCTCGACCGCGCGCGAGGTGATGGAGCAGATCATCGCGACGGGCAGCGTGACACGCGGCTTCATCGGCGTCGAAGCGCGGGAGCTCTCCCCCGATCTGGTCGAATCGATGAAGCTCGACGGTGAGACCGGCGTCGAGATCGCCGGACTCGTGCCCGAAGGTCCCGCGGCGCGCGCTGGCGCGAAGGTGGGCGACATCCTGCTGACCATCGAGGGCAAGCCCATCGCCAACCCGCACACGATGCTCGAGACGGTCGCGAAGCTTCATCCGGGCGATGCCGTGCTGATGCAGGTCCGGCGCGGACCGCGCGAGATAGACCTTCGTCTCAAGGTCGGCACGCGTCCGAAGCCGGTGCGGCCGCGCTAGCGGCACCGCGCCGCGTTCCTACTTCGAATCGCGGCTTTCCTGCTCGGCCTGATCGAGCTCGCGGTCCATCTCGGAGTCGCTCGGCGCTTTCCAGTCGGTCGTGCCCGCCGGTTTGGAGAATATCCGCGCCATGATGATGCCCAGCTCGTAGAGCAGGCACATCGGTATTCCCAGCGCGAGCTGCGATACGACGTCGGGCGGCGTGACGATCGCGGCGACCACGAACGCGCCGACGATGAAGTACGGGCGCCACTCCTTCAGCTGCTCGATCTGCACCACGCCGAAACGGACGAGCACGATCAGCGCGACCGGAACCTCGAATGCCAGCCCGAATGCCAGGAACATGGTCAGGACGAACGACAGGTACTGCTCGATGTCCGGCGCGGGCGTGATGCTCTTCGGCGCGAAAGCGGCAATGAACTTGAACACCTGGCCGAAGACGAAGAAGTAGCAGAATGCGACGCCGGCCAGAAACAGGACCGTGCTCGTGATGATGAGCGGCATCACCAGGCGCTTCTCGTGCATGTAGAGCCCCGGCGCGACGAAAGCCCAGACCTGGTAGAGCACGTACGGCAATACCACGAGGAACGCCGCCATTCCGGTCACTTTGATCGGCGTGCCGAAGGGGCTCACCACGCCGGTCGCGATCATCGTCGTACCCGCGGGCAGCTGCTTGATCATCGGGAGCGCGAGAAGGTCGTAAATCTCGCCGGGGCCGGGATAGATGAAGAGCGCGATGAACACGACCCCGATGGCGATGAGCGCGCGCAGCATGCGATCGCGCAGCTCGATCAGATGGGAGATGAAAGTGTCCTGCTGGAAACTGTCCGACGACCGCTTCGAGTCCATGTCGGGCGGACCCGGTCAGGCCTTCGCCTGCGCATCCGGCGCAGCCTTGTCCGACGCAGGAACGTCGGTCGACGCTTTCGGGCCAGGCACATGCGATGCGCCGGGCGCAGGATCGGTGTTCGACACGGTCTCGGGCGGCGCGATCGATCGGTTGAGCTCGTCCTGCGTGCTGCGCATCTCGTCGCGGACCGATTTCTCCACCGAACGCGCGGCGTCCTCGAATTCGGTCTTCATCTTGCGCAGCTCTTCGAGCTCCACTTCGCGGCTGATATCGGCCTTGACGTCGTTCACGTAGCGCTGCAGGCGTCCGAACAGGGCCCCCAGCGTTCGGGCGACCTTGGGAAGGCGCTCAGGTCCGATGACCAGAAGCCCTACCAGCATGATGACGAAGAGTTCGGAGAATCCGATGTCGAACATGATCGGTAGGGGAGAGTGGCTGGCGCGCGAGTGGGTCGGAATCGACGGGGAGGGAAAAAAAGACGCCGGGTCGCCCCGGCATCTGGAGGAATCGACCCCGACCTCGGCCGTTTATCACGCCTTGGTCTGCGATTCCTTCTTGACCTCGGCGTCGATCGTGTGGCCGCTCACCTGCTGAGAGGGCGCCGCCGGGGACTCCTCGCTGCCGCCGCTCTTCACGCCTTCCTTGAAACCGCGCACGGCACCGCCCAGGTCCGCGCCGATGTTGCGCAGCTTCTTGGTGCCGAACACCAGAACGATGATCAGCAGGACGATCAACCAGTGCCAGATGCTGAATGAACCCATGACATCACTCCTACTCTCTCTGCTCCTGCTCCGACTGCCCCGCGGCGCGATGGAACGGGGCCAAACCGAACAGGGCGATGGTTTTCGGCGCTACCCGCGCCTAACAATCATCGGCGGCAACGTCTCCGGCCCACCGAGGACGTGGATATGCACATGATACACCTCCTGCCGACCGATTCGCCCCGTATTGATGATGGTCCGGAAGCCCTCCGCGCAGCCCTGCTCGGCGGCGAGTTTTCCGGCGATCGCCAGGCATTTCCCGAGTATCGGGGCGTGGCTGGAATCCGCCTCCGCGAGGGACGGGATATGCACCTTGGGGATGATCAGGAAGTGGACCGGTGTCACGGGATTGATGTCGTGGAAGGCCAGAAGGTCCGCATCTTCGTGGATCTTCTTGGATGGGATCTCGCCCCTGACGATCTTGCAGAAGATGCAGTTATCCACGCTTTTTTTCGACGCTCACCTGCGCTCGCTCCTTGCCAACCTGACCACCGGACGCTGAAAAGATTCCCGCGGCGGACGGTCTCAGTCGCCGCGCTCCGCTTCGATGCGAATGCCGTCCTGGCGGGCGGCTTTCTCGTCAATTCCCGAAATGCCCTCGCGGCGGCGCAACTCCATCAGCACGTCCTGCGGGCCGAGCCCGTAGTGCGCGAGGACGATCAGGCAGTGAAACCACAGATCGGCCATCTCGCCGACGATGCGCAGCCGATCGCCGTCCTTGGCGGCCATGACCGCTTCGGTCGCCTCTTCGCCGATCTTTTTCAGCACCGCGTCCTCGCCGCGCGCCATGAGGCGTGCCACGTACGACTGGTCGGGGTCACCCGACCTGCGGCTCTCGATCACCGCGGCGAGGCGTTCGAGCACCTGCGCGGCCTGTTCCTTGTCCATCGTGGCGCTCCTCAATCCTGCGGTTCGCGCCCGCGGTAGATTTCTGCCGGTTGCTTGAGCACCGGCTCGACCGGCTCCCAGCGCCCGTCCACGAGCTTCCTGAAAAAGCAGCGCTCCCGCCCCGTGTGACACGCGATGCCGCCCATCTGCACGACGCTGAGCAGGATCACGTCGCCGTCGCAGTCGAGCCGCACCTCGCGTACGCGCTGGGTATGCCCTGATTCCTCGCCCTTGCGCCACAGGCGCCCGCGCGAGCGCGACCAATATACCGCCTCGCCGTCCGCGACGGTCTGCCGCAGCGCCTCGCGGTTCATCCAGGCCACCATGAGCACCTTCCCGGACGCCGCGTCCTGCGCAATCGCCGGCACTAGCCCCTGCCCATCGAATTTCACTTCGTCGAGCCAGTTCATAGCGCGATTATGGTGCATGACCGACGCACTTGCCCGGCGACGGTTTTAGCGGGAAGGAGGGCAACGGGAGGAAACCAGCCGGTTTCCTCGAAAGCAAAACCTGTAGGTCACGAACAGGGGGAAACCGCCCGGTTTCCCCCCGTTACCCCCCATCCCGGTGCGAGTAAGACTGCAGGAGTGCGAGGCATGGTCGATTTTTTCCCCTCCTTTTCAAGGAGGGGTGCCGCCGGAGGCGGCGGGGTGGTTCGTTCCTGCGCTCGATTATCAAAGCCTCACTTCGATCCCGCGTGCAGCCATGCAC
>JBAVOG010000703.1:0-10133 GCA_049691875.1 Burkholderiales bacterium
GCGCGGTCATCACGCCGTCGATCACCTCCACCACCTTCATCAGAGGAACCGGGTTGAAGAAGTGAAATCCGGCGACCCGGTCGGGCCGCTTGCAGGTGGCGGCAATCGCGGTGACTTGCAGTGACGAGGTGTTCGTCGCAAGCACGCACTGGGGTGACACGATTCCCTCGAGGTGACCGAACAGCTCGCGCTTGGCCTCGAGCTCCTCGACGATCGCCTCGACCACGACATCGCAGGGTTCGAGATGTTCGAGGACGTTCGCAATTTCGATCCGGCCGATCGCCGCCTTGGCCGCGTCGGGCGCTAGCCGACTCTTCTCGGCGAGCCTGGAGATCATCTGCGCCACGTGGTCCCGCGCTGCGGGAGCCGCCTCGGATCGCGTGTCATAGAGCATGACCCGGATGCCGGCCTGGGCCGCGATCTGCGCGATGCCGCGGCCCATGACGCCGGTCCCGACGACCGCGAGGGATAAGTCCGTGCGAGTGGCGTCCAGGGGCATTTCGTCGGTCCGTTCGGCGGGTGGGCCTGGAATTGTATTACGCTCGCGTCGCGTGCCGGTTGTCTGCCGGGCGCGATGTTCTGGCACAATCCGGAGCGAAGCTAGGCAGAGCCGTAAACCGGCAGAAACGCCCGCGCCTCGTCCACGAGAGGCCGTACAGGCCCGGCGCAGAACCACGTCCCGAAGTCGGACGTGGCGCGCAAGGGGAGCGGGCGACTTACCACAGGAGGTTGCAGACATGTACCGAAAGATCCTGATGGCCTACAACGGCACGCGGGAAGGCCGTGGCGCGTTGACGGAGTGTGCGGACCTGGCGGCGTTTGCGAAAGCGGAAACCCATCTCCTTGCCGTCGCCACCATGCCCTCGAGCATGTTCCTCACCGAGGGGTTCCTGCCCGAGGAGCTCATCGAGGAGGAAAAGAAGCGCATGCAGGAAGTGCTCGACGAGGGCCTCAAGAATCTCAAGGAGCGCGGTTTCAACGTGCAGGGCCACCTCGCCGTCGGCGAGCCCGTCGACGAAATCTGCCGGAGTGCGCGGGATCTCGGCTGCGACCTGATCGTGGTGGGTCACCACCAGAAGCAGTCGTTCGCGGCGCGTTGGTGGAGCGGCTCGGTCGGCGCTACCCTTCTGGACTACGCGCCCTGCAGCGTGCTGATCGCGCTGACGTTCGACAAGAAATAGATCAGCGCAGCGCGAATTCGACGCGTGTGGGCTTGACGGTCGCCTTAGCGTCTTCCGCTGCAACCTTGGGTGTGACGATGAACACCCGCTCGACCGGAATCTTGCCTGGCCCAGTCAGGTAATCCTTCGCGGCCTGCGCGCGGCGCAGCGCCAGATCGCGCAGGTCTTCATCCGTGGCCGAGGTGCTCGCGAGCATCAGCTTCTCCATTTCGGGAACCGGGATGTCCTTTGCGAGGCCGATGAAGTTGCGCGGCTTGCCGGGAATGTCGGCGTCGCTGTAGGCTTCCTTGAGGAGCGCCGGGTATTCTTTCGGGTCGACGACCACTTCATCGGCGGACTTGGGCGCCTTACCCGTTCCGCGCAGCTCGTCGAACTTCTGTCGCTTGACTGCGTTGTCCACCGCGGCCTGCTTGAGCCCCGCGCGATCGCTTGCCGGATCCGCCCGGCCGGTGACGTCCAGCTTGAGACCGGGGCGGTCCGTGAGCGCTTTGCCCAGCGCGTCCAGTTTCTTCTCGGACGCTGCCGTCAATCGCGCGCTACCGGGGTCGAACTCGAGAAAGTCGAGATCGCCACCACCGCCGGCCACCGAGCCGAGCAGCGCGAACGGCGCGGTGACCGCCTTCGTGATGATGTTGCCGATCACCTGCATGACGATCCCGGCGATACTGAATTGCGGATCGTCGAGCGATCCGCCGATCGGCAGATTCACGTCGATGACTCCGTTCCGGTCCTGAAGCAGCGACACCGCAAGCGAAATGGGAAGGTCGGGTGCGTCGGAGCTCTGATTCTTCTCACCCAGCTTCAGCTGATCGAGATAGATGTTGTTCTCGGCCGCGAGCTTGCGGTCCTCGAGCAGGTACTTGACCTTGACGGAGAGTTTTCCGCGGTCGATGCCGTATCCGAGGTACTTGGCGGAGTAGGGCGAGAGGCGCGGAAGCTCGATATCGCGCGCGGCGGCCTGCATGTCGAGGAAGATGTTCGCGGCGAGCGGATTGACGCGGCCGCGGATCTCCAGGGCCCCCGCCTGATTGAGCTTGCCGGTGAACTCGAGTTCGCCGGGCTGCTCGAACGTGAGCGTCGAGATGGTCCCGTTGAGATCGGTCAGGTTGGCGCGGTAGTTCGGCTTCACGAAGAAGTCGCTGAAATCGACGTTGCCGTTCTCCAGGCGCACGCGGCCGACCCGCAGCCAGTCGACCGGTCGTCGTTCATCCGGTGATCCGGGTGCGACGTTCTGCGGCTTTGCGTCCGCGGTCTTCGTCGACTCCGCTTGCGCCCGGGGCGTCGGTGCGACCGGCGCGACCCCCGCCGGCGTGTCCTCCGCCAGCTCCCGCAGGTTGAGTTGACCGTTCGCGTCGAGGACAACGCGGGCGAAAATGTCCGTGAGCGCGACTTCCTCCACGCTCACCCGCAGGGGCTCGGATGCGACGTCGAGGCCGGCGAAGCGCAGCGATTTCCAGGTCAGCAAGTCCGCGCCTTCCTTCTCGTGACGCAACGCGAGCCCGGAAATGTCGAGGTCTCCCTTGTAGGTTGCGCGCACATCGTTTCCGCTGCGGAATGCCAGCGACCCTCGCGTCGAGACGTTGCCGCTCACGAGGTCGACCAGCATGTGCGGCGCCAGATACGGATTGAAGGGCACGAGGTCGATCTTGCTCGCGGCGACCGCCAGGGTTCCAGAGGGTTCGAGCGATACCCGACCCTGCAACGAAATCGACCCTGCGCGATTCACTTCAGTGCGAAATGCGACCTTCCCCTGCGCGTCCTTCGCCGTGCTGAGGCCATCTCCGGTGAACGTCATGTTGCGGAGCGCGACCTTTACGCTGGGCTTGACCGTTCGGTCTTCGATACTCGCGCTACCGCGTGCGAGCTCCAGTCGGGTCACGGTAACGACCCACGGCTCGGATCCCGTCGCCTGCGCCGCCGCGTCCGGAGCCGGCTTGACGAGCCGTGTCGCGTTCAGCGTGCCGTCCGCCGCGCGTTCGATTGCGTACGCCGGGCGGTCGATCGCGACCTTGCCGAGGGTGACGCTTCGCCCGTCGAGATCGACTTCACCCTCTTGCACCGTCACGGACGCGACCTTGAGAAACGGCGCGCGTGTTTCGGGCAGGCGCAATCCAAAATCGCTCAGCGTCGCGGCGATCCCGGTGACGCGACCGCTGGGCGCGGCGTCCTTGATCGAGATGTCGAACGCCGCTGAGACATCCGCGGTGCCTCCGAGGACTTCTGCGTTGAGTGCGGCCGCGTAGTATGGGTAGAGGTCCCCGAGCTTGAGCTGGAGGACTTGCACCTTGCCGCTCGCCTTCACGGGCGCAAGCTGAACCTCGCCCGTGTAGTCGAAGCGTGCGGGCGCCGAGGGTTCGCCGCCGATCGCGATCGAATCGAAGCCGAGCTCGACACCGGCGCGCGACTTGTCGGCGCTGCTCAGTCCGCGGACCCGTGCCTCCAGCTTCTCGACACGCCGCTGAAACGGCTCTTCCGGCATCAGGTCGGTGATCTTCACAGTGCCGTTGGCGATCGCGATCTCGCCGACGGAGAATGCGAAAGGCGCGCTCGACTTGCTCGCATCCGAGCGCGAGGTTGCCTCGGACCCGGCCGGAATGGTCGGAACAAGCCTGGTCAGATTCAGGCTGCCGTCTTTCTCGCGTCGCAGGTCCAGCGCGGGCGATTCGAGCCCAACCCGCGCGACGTCGACCTTGCGGCCGAAAACGTCCAGGCTGTTGATCACCACTCCTAGCTGATGGAATGCGAACACGGGCGTTCCGCCGGCGTCCGCCAGGGCGAACTCGCGCACTGTCACGTTCCCGCTCACCACGAGCTGAGCAGCGTCTCTTGCAGCCTGCTTGAACGTCGCACTGAGCGCGGCTTCGAATTTTCCCGACGAGAGCGAAAAAGGGAGCGGAACCGGAGAGTAGTCGAGATAACGGGGAAGATCGACGTCGGTGAGATTGAGCGCGACCCGAGTCTCGTACGTTCCGTCGAACGGCTTGGTCTCGCCTGTAATGTGCAGCGGATCGCCGTTCACCACTGCCTCGAGCCTCGGCTGCACGAAGACCTTCACGTGACTGTCGAAATTCGACACGAAGGGAACGGCGATATTGATCGCGGTCAGCGCGTGCTTCTGTTTCTTGGCCTGGTCGTCGAATTCGACCATTCCGTCGACGAGCTGCAGGTTGTTGAACGAGAATTGCGCAGGCTTTTCCGGTTCGGACGACTTGGAATCGGGTCGAGCGGAGACCTCTTCGACGAGATCCTGGAAGTTGTAGGCTTTCTCCGGCGTGCGGACGAGATGCAGGAGGGGGCGCTCGAGCCGCGCTTCGGCCACGACGGGCGCAAGCCGCACCAGCGTCTCGTAGGAGAGTCGTGCATAGAAGGAGTCGAACCCGAGGACCACGCCGCTTCCGTCGCGTTCGCTGACCCGGAAGCCGTCGACTCGTGTCGACAGCGCAAACGGATTGATGGACACGTTTTCGATGACGACCGTGCGGTGCAGGAGCGCAGACAGTCGTTTTTGCGCCTGCCATTTGACGATGGGCGGCGCCACGAGGAAGCCGGCGATCGCGATGAACAAGACGATCCCGATGAGCCACCACAGCGTCTTGCGAATGCGCGGGTGCCCGTCGAGGACGCGGGGACGAGCGCCGAGTCGGACTGTCGATTTCTGCATGTTGGCGTGGCGGGGTCAGACAGTGTGACAGCCGAGGCTGTGCGGATCCCCGCCGGTACAGGGTAGCAGGCTTCCCGCGGGCCGTGCTTGCGCGGTGCACAACCCCGTTTTCGGGACGGGGCCTCACCCGGTCAGACGGTGACAACCAGCCCGGAGTCGAACTCGCGATTCTCGGCCTTGACGGCGAGAACGGTGTCGGTATTCGGCGCCTTCTTGACGTACACGTAGCCGCGCGGATTGCACACGACCCGCGTGTTCTTGACCGAATAGTCGAAAGAGTTGTGCGTGTGGCCGTGGATCCAGAGCACCGCAGCGCCCATGAGATCCTCCAGATTCGAGACGAATCCGCCGTTTGCCGGGTGTTTCGCGAAGCGCGCGTGAACGCTCAGGGGGTGCGGCGCGTGATGAGTGATCACGACTGTCGGACCCGGAAAGTGCTCCGCGAGCCGCTCGCCCAGCCATTTTCTCGATACCTCGTGCAGGCGTACCGATGCCTCGGGCGTGAACAGCCCGTCGCCGTCGCGAATCGCCCGGAAATCGACGATATACGGTCTTGAAAGCTGCATGATCTCCGCGCGACGCTCGGCGCCGTCCAGGCAGAAGTCGGTCCAGAGCGTGGCACCGAGAAAGCGCACGCCGTCGATCTCCGTCTGGGTGTTGTCGAGCAACTCGATACCGAGTCCGCGCGCCGCTGTGGCGAGCGCGGCCATCCCGCTGCGCAGCTCGCCGTCGTAGTACTCGTGGTTGCCGGGGACGTAGAGAACGCGCTGACGGGGAAATCCTGCGGCCGCCCATTCCAGCCCCTGGGTGCCGTTGTGAATGTCGCCAGCCAGGATCACCACGTCCGCGCTCGTGGCCGGAGGATCGAATTCGGTTGACTCGATGTGCAGATCGGAAAGAATGTGGAGCCGCATGGGAAAGCGTGTCGGGCAGGGCATCGGGCGCTATGCTTGATTTTCGCACGTGGGCACGCGCGAGGTTTCCGCACGCAGAAATCTGTGCGGAAGCACTTCGGGTGTGTCGGGCATCCAGCACCAGCGTGAAGTATTCCACGCCCCGCCTTTGATTTTGCCGCGAGTGTCGGTTGGCGACGACACAACTTGGTAATTTCGAGCATGGCGCATAGTGATCTCTATGGCGAGCTCATGGGAGCTAGGACCGAGCGTCAGGTCGCGGTCACGGTCGAGCGATACTTGCGCCGTGTCGCCGACGAGCATCCGCGCGGTTTTCTCGTCAAGCTCGAAAAGGGAATCCGCGTCCTGCCGTTTCTCACCGCGGCGTCACGCGTCCGGTCGGCAACCGATATCGAGTTGCTCCATGCCACGGTGTCCGGGCACATCGAGATCGCGCGAACGCGCGGCGCGGTGCCGCCCGGTCTGGAGGAAGTGGCGGAAATACTGGCCGCTGCCCGAGTGCGGCTCAAGCAGTTGCGACGGCCGTGGAGCCCGGGGTGAGTGCCCCCGCTAGAACACCCAGACCAAGCTGAAATTCGCACGGCCGGAACTGGTGGTGGGGGGCGTGCCTTTCGCGATGACGAAACCGTAGTCGAGACGCAGGCTGAGGTCCGTCTTGTAGGCGACCCGGATCCCGGGGCCTGCTGCAGAGATCCGGGTCACCGGCGCCTCGAAGACCTGCGGGTTGTTCAGCCATGCACTCCCGTAGTCGTAGAACGCGAGCAGGCGCGCACGAATTCCGTGGCTGAGGCTGGCGGCGAGGTCCGGGGAGTAAACCTCGAACGTGCCCGAGTAGCCCTTGTCGCCGGCGTACTCGCGCTCGAAGAAGCCGCGCACCGAATCCATGCCGCCCAGTCCGAACTGCGCGCCGGACAGCAGTTCGTCGCGGGTGTACTGCGCGGTGAACCGCACCCGTGCCTGGAGATCGTGCGGGAACCGGTGCAGCCAGTTGGCGTTGAACCGTGAGAGCGTGTACTGGGCGTCCGCTCCCGGTCGAACGAGATTGAACTGTGCCTGGTCGCCGTTCTGGCCGTAGGGAATGTTTCTGACCCCCGTCGCGTAGAAGCTGAGCTCGTCGGCGTCGCCCCGCCACACGCCGGAATAAGAGAGGCTCAGCGGGTGCAGGACGTAGTCCGGGACGATGGTGGTGGTGGTCCCAACGGGAACGATAGTGTTGTCGTAGTAGAGCGAGTCGAATCCGAGCGTGAGTTTCTGCTCCACAGCGCCGACACGGGGCAGGCCGAAGTTGTAGCGTGCGGCGTAGACGCGGCCGCTGCCACTGATGTTGTACAGGTTCTGCACGACGCCCGAGTCCACGTTCGCGTAACCGGCGACGAGGTCGATCGAATCGCCGAGCCGGTAGAGCGGGATGTGATAGCCCGCGCCGAAGATGAGCACGTTGTTGTTCGGTGTGAGGGAGAGCTGGCTCGGATCGTCCTCCTTCGAAGGAGAGGTGACGTACTGGAGGTTGAGCACGTGGTCGAGGTTCCACATGTTCGCTTCCTGGAACCCCACGCCGATCCGGTACTCGCCGGTCTCTGGCGTGCCCGTGTTGTCCACGCTGAGGCTGAACCGGTACGGACGCTGGTCGGCGACCCGCACCTGTGCGTCGACCTCGCCGGCGCTCTCGCCGCCCTTCAGGACCACGGTCGTCTGCTTGACCGGACTCTCGTTCGCAAGCTGCAGCTCGCTCGCCACCCGGGCGGTGTCGAGGGGCTGGCCGGGCGCGAGGGCAGGCAGGCTCGCGCGGATATTCTCGTCGTCGAAGTACTTGTTCCCTTCGACGGTGATTCGCCCGACCCGTGGCTCGATGACGCGGAGCTCCACGACGCCGTTCTTGATCTCCTGCTCGGGCAACACGACCTGCGTCGCGCCATAGCCGCGTCGGGCGTACAGCGCCTCGAGCTCCGCCCGCGCGCGCTGCACGTCGGCGAGGGTACGGTCCGCGCCGAGAAATGGCGCAAGCGCCGCATCGATCGCGTCGCGCGGAACGAGCGTCGCCTCCGTTACGTCAAATCGGCGGATGTCGAAGACCGGTTCTCCGGTCGGCGGCTGCGCGAGGAGCGCGGCATGCCAGACGAGCAGGGACGTAGCCAACAGGGCGCGCGCCCACGTCACCGCGAGGTTCTTCGCATTGTTCAGAATCGGTCCGGGCCGCTGCTGGTCGTGCGCGAAGTATAGAGTTAGAGTCTCTAATAAACAATACGTTATCGGTTATTCTTCAGGTAATATGTTTGCCAGTCCGAAAGACTCGCAGGACCCGGCCCGCGACGCACCCCCGCTCGTCGGTCGAATCCGGCGATTCGGCGGGTCACCTATGTACGCAGGGCAGTTTCTCCGCAGACCGCGACAAGTTCCTGGGTCCCGCGCCAAGTGGACTCGACAATCGCGCACCAACGCCCCGAGAGGCTGGACATTGCAGTGCCCATGATGAAGCGGAGCGAACATGCCTTGCAGCCGTTCACGCGGCGGCTGATCCAGCTCGCCGTCGCATCGTGCTTTGCAACCGCGGTGCATGCCAACCCCACGGGGCCGTCGGTCGTGAGCGGTGCAGCGACCTTCGATGCCGTCGGAAAGAACCTGACGGTGACGAATACGCCGGGCGCGATCATCAACTGGCAGGGCTTCTCGATCCGTGCCGACGAAGTGACGCGCTTCGTGCAATCCGGGGCGGCGAGCGCGGTCCTGAACCGTGTCACCGGGCCCGAACACTCTGCGCTCCTCGGGCAGCTGCTGTCCAACGGACGCGTCTTCCTGATCAACCCGAACGGCGTGACGGTCGGCGCGGGCGCGCGGATCGACACCGCCGGTTTCGTCGCTTCGAGCCTCAATCTGTCGAACGAGGATTTTCTCGCCGGCAAGTACCGCTTCACCGACCCCGGCAATGCCGGCAGCGTGGTCAACTCCGGGACCATCAATGCCGGCGCGAGCGGCACGGTCTACCTCATCGCGCCGACCGTCGAGAATCACGGCGTGATCACCGCGCCCGGCGGCGAGGTGATGCTTGCCGCGGGCAAGAGCGTGGAAATCGTGTCGGCCGCGAATCCCGATCTGCGGGTCCAGGTGCAAGCCGGAGGCGAGGCGCTGAACCTCGGTCGATTGCTCGCCGACAGCGGGCACGTCGGGATCTATGGGGCGGTGATCCGGAATAGCGGAACGGTGAGCGCGGACAGCGCACAACTCACCGCGGCTGGCACCGTCGCGCTGAAGGCGTCAAAGGACGTCACGCTCGACGCGACGAGCGCGCTCACGGCCAGTGGCGGGCAGGGAGGTGCGGTCACGGTTCAGGCCGATACCGGCACCGTGCTCGCGGAAGGCAGGATCGAAGCGAAGGGCAGCCAGTCGACCGGCGGCGAAGTGATGCTGCTCGGTCAGCAGGTCGGTCTCATGGGCCACGCGAGCGTCGACGCGTCGGGCCGCACCGGCGGGGGCGTCGTCCTCGTCGGAGGGGACTATCAAGGCAAGAATCCCGACGTCCCGAACGCACGCGTCACCTACGTCTCACCCGACGCGAAAATCGTCGCCGACGCAGGCGACTCGGGCGAAGGCGGAAAAGTGATCGTGTGGGCCGACGGCACCACGCGGTTCGGCGGCTCGATCTCGGCCCAGGGCGGCGCGGCGGGCGGCAACGGCGGATTCGCGGAGGTCTCGGGCAAGGAGACGCTCGAGTACACCGGTAGCACCGACCTGCGCGCGAATGCTGGTGCAGCCGGAACACTGCTGCTCGATCCCAAGTTCATCCTGATCCAGGCGGGCGGGTTGGCGCCGGTCGCCACTAACAATCAGTTCGGTGAGAACCCGACCGGCACCTCGGTCATCAGTGGCGCGAACCTCGCGACCGCGATCAACGCGGCCAACGTGACGCTGCAGGCGAACACCGACATCACGGTCGACGACAACGTCACTGCGACAACCGCGAACCGGAACCTCACGATGCAGGCCGGCCGGTCGATCGTGTTCAATGCCGGCCGCACGGTTACCCTCAACGACGCGAATTTCACCGCCACCGTGAACGACCCGGCGGCTCAGGCGGTCAACCGCGACCCGGGCGCCGCGCAGTTCCTGATGAATGCCGGCTCGGCCATCGTGACCCAGGGCCGTGGCGGCGGGACGCGCGGTAACGTCACGCTCAACGTCGGCAACTTCGGCGGCAGCTCCGCCGGGACGAGCGTGACGATGCTCGGCGGGGCGGCGATCAACACGAGCGGCATCGCGAATCGCCCGGCCGGAACGGTGACGATCAATGCAGCGAGCGGAACCGTCGACACCTCTGCGGGGACGATCAGCGCCAATGGGGGAGCGAACAGTGCTGCCGGAACCGGCCGCGCAGGCGGCGCG
>JBAVOG010000704.1:0-10236 GCA_049691875.1 Burkholderiales bacterium
GGGCCGTGGACCGCGTGTCGCCGTGCTGCTCGTCTCGGCGTGGCGGCTCGGCAAGGTCGTGCGCACGCTCTTCTGACGGCCTCAGGCTCCTAACGCAATCCGCAGGCGCCCTTTTGCTTGGATCCCGATACGCAAGCTGGCGGTCACAGGCGTCCCAGCAAGAACAGGACGAGGACGATCAGCAACACTACCCCAATGACGCCACTTGGAGCGTAGCCCCAGCTGCGCGCGTGTGGCCATACGGGGATGACACCCACGAGCACCAGGATGAGAACGATCAACAGAATGGCACCAATACTCATACTTCCCCCTTTGCTTGGTTGGTTCCCGTCGCCGCAGCGGTCCGCGCCTTGACGGCACAGTCAACTAAAAGGTAAACGGATGCCGCACGGGCCGTCTGTACGCTAGCGCACTAGAGCGAGGCTTTCATCTCAAACGCAATCGACGTTGAATTTGTCCACTGTGCGGTTGAGTGCGTCTGCCTTGTCACGCAACCGAGCCGAACAGGGTTCCGACGCCTGCCGTCAGCCCCATTGCAAGTGCGCCCCAGAACGTGACGCGCACTGCGCCCTTCGTCACGCTTCCGCCGCCGACGCGCGCTGCCAGCCCGCCCAGGATCGCGAGGAACAGCAGCGAAGTGCCGGAGACGACGGGAATCAGACCCCGCCCGGAGACTGCGGCAACAGCCAGCAGCGGCATGGCCGCACCTACGGCGAAGCTGGCCGCTGATATCAACGCAGCCTGAATCGGCCGCGCGCTGAGCGTCTCGGAGATACCAAGCTCGTCGCGGGCATGCGCGCCCAAAGCGTCATGGGCCATGAGCTGTTCGGCGACCTGTTTCGCGAGCGCGGGCTCGACGCCGCGGCCGACGTAGATCGCGGTCAGTTCCCGGCGCTCGCCTTGATCGTCCGCTTCGAGTTCGGTGCGTTCCAGGTCGAGCGCAGCCTGTTCGGAGTCGGCTTGTGAACGGACCGACACGTACTCACCGGCAGCCATCGACATCGCTCCAGCGACCAGGCCGGCGATGCCCGCGACCATCACGTTGCTGTGAGTCGCATTCGCGGCAGCGACACCGAGCACCAGGCTCGCCGTCGAAACGATACCGTCGTTGGCACCCAGTACCGCCGCGCGTAACCAGCCGATGCGGTCCGTGCGGTGCCGTTCCATGTGGCGTACTGCCATTTTGGGGCGTGTGTTCGATGCGGGAACCGATGAACTGTCGTAACGGGTAGCGTGCGGTCAATTCAGGGTGGGCGAGTCTTCACCATCATGCTGCAAAGTACTGGCGACGCGTGCCGCGCACGCCAGCGTCGACGATGGCGTCTACCGGAGGGAGCAACCGCTCGTACTCCCGTTTGACGACCGCATAGCACTCGCATGCCCGTGCCTCCAGTCGGGGGCGATCGAGTACGGTAATCCGGCCGCTGCTGTATCGGATCAGTCCCGCCTTTTGCAGCTTTCCAGAGGCGTACGTGACGCTTTCGCGGCGCACGCCCAGCATTTCGGCGATCAGGTCCTGGGTCATCGTTATCCAGTTCGAGGGCGACCGGTCCAGGCATGACAAGATCTAGCGGCACAGTTGCTGCTCCAGCGAATGATGCCGGTTGCACACCGCGATCTGCCCCGTTTGCGCGATCAGCGCTTGGGTGTAGCGAAGCAGTAAACGGGGCAGCCGGCCGTTCTGCTCGAACTCGTTTTCCAGCAGATCCGGCGCCAACCGATAAGCGTAGCCGGCGCTCAGTACCAACGCCTGGTTCGGCGTGCTCTTGCCACCCAGGAACGAAGCGACGCCGATCACGCCTTCACTCCCCGTTACCGCGAATTCGGCCGACGCCCCGTTCGCCGTGACGTAGAGCCGGGAAACGATGCCCGCGGTGAGGAAATACAGGTACCTTTCCCGGTCGCCGGGGCCGTGAATGGTGCAACCCAGCGGCAAAGGAACGGGCTCTAGGTCGGGCAGCAGACGCTCATAATCCTCAAGCGGCAGCGCCGCAAGAAGGCGGTTTTGCCCTGGCGTGGGATGTGCGGACGCGGCACGCTTTCTGTCCCCGCACGCAAAACGCGTCTCCGCAAAGGAGCGAAACGAATACCCTTCAGACACTTGGGACACTTGAGACACTTGGGCTTCCCGAAAATTATGTAGAGCCAACAGATTCGCCCGCAATGTGAGTGTGCCCAGCTCATCCGCCACGTCTATTGATCTGCGTCAAACGCGTATGTTCGCTAGCGCACGGAGCGCCCCGGAGAGGTGGCGAATACTCGGAAGTGTGGATAGTGGCAGGGTGCCGCGAATTTCCGCCGCCCCCGATACCAATGCGAAGCTGGTGCGAGTTCAGCAACGGAGCAGGTTGGACTGCACTGGTGTTCACACGGGTGCCACGCAGATAGCCGAAGGGATTTGTCGATTGCCCCCTCGTTCGAGGGAAATCGCAAGTTAATGCTTCATGAGGAGCATCGCCAGGAGACTTTCCAAAAGATTCGCCACTCTTGTCTTCGCCATCGTGCTGGCTTCCGTTTTCGGATGCGCAGGGACGCCCACCCAAGAGGGGACCGGAGAGTATATCGACGATACTGTCATTACCAGCAAAGTGAAGACGGCGATATTCAACGAACCGTCGCTGAAATCGGCTGAGATAAATGTCGAAACCTTCAAGGGAATAGTTCAGTTGAGCGGTTTCGTCAATTCACGTGCCGATATCAACAAGGCGGTCGAGGTTGCTTGTGGTGTCAAGGGCGTGACGTCCGTCAAGAACGACATGCGGCTCAAGTGACGGTAGATCGGGCGCCGGGCGTGGCGCTGCCCAATTGACTGACCGTGAATGAAAGGATAGAAAATGCTGTATTACGCCGTCGTATTTTTCGTCATCGCGGTGGTGGCTGCACTACTCGGCTTTACCGGTATCGCGGCCGGCGCCGCCGGGATCGCCAAGATCCTGTTCGTCGTTTTTATCCTCCTGTTCGTCGTTTCGCTCATCATGGGAATGAAGCGTCGCAGGTGACCGTTTCACCGTGAGGCCCTTCGCCGAATTCAGGCGAAGCGAGGAGATCGATGCGCCGATGCCAGGCTCGGCAGCCAGCTCAGCGTGGAGTGCCCGCTCGCTGTAAGCGCGCCAACGTACAGACCACCTTCGGAGCCGCGGCCATCATCGAAGCGATGGCGCTCGCACATGACAACCCGTAACTTGGAGCCTTGCCTAGCAGGTTCATGGAGTTGAGCCATGGCTGTCGAATTGACACTGCGCCAAACGAAACCTTGTTGAACACGTCACCCACGGCGACGTGTTCCGAAACGGCCACACCGGAGAAGCACATGAAGAAACTGACAATCGCCGTGGCTATCACGGCACTCGCAATTGCAGTGACTATGCCCTTCACGCTTGCCCAGACGACGTCCAATTCCGACACGGCGCAGCCAGCCGCATCGTTGCCTGGAACGGGGCCCAACATGATGTACGGGCAAGTGCAAAGCCAAACCCAAGGACAAGGCACCTATGGGCCCGGCATGATGGGCGGTAATGCACAAGGCCAAGGCGGTTACGGGCGCGGCATGATGGGCGGCTATGGCGTCGACTGGATGGGTGGATACGGCGGGATAGGGGTGCTGATCTTGCTTGTCATCGTGGTCGCCGGTCTCGTGGCGTGGGTTGTCACGCAAAAGAGGAAGTGAACGGATAGTTGCCTTAGTCACGCCTCCGCAGATTTGGACGCGCGACTTTGTGCTTAAGGTCGGCTCTGGCGACCAGCAATCGCCAGTATCTGAAAATGGGTAGTTGATCCACGTTGATTGGAATTTAGCCATGAAACGCATGAACTTTCGCAAGGCCATGGGCGCCGCCGTATTGATAGGTGCAACGATCATGGCGGCAGACGCAATGGCCGACCCGCCGCAAGCTGCTTACGGTCCTGGCTACGGCATGATGGGCGGTTACGGTCCCGGCCACGGCATGAGCCCCGGCATGATGGGTGGTTTCGGTCCCGGCTACGGCATGAGCCCCGACATGATGGGCGGCTACAGTCCGGGATTCGATCGGAACCTCAACGCAGAGCAACGCAGAAAGATCGCCAAGATTCAGGACGAAGTACGGCACAAGAATTGGGAACTGATGGGCAAGATGCAGGACGAGCAATCGCAGATGAACGAGCAATATTACTCGGACAAACGCGATGACGACGCGCTCCGCAAGAGCTACCGGAAGATGTCGGAACTGCGGCATGAAATGTTCGACCTGTCGCTCAGCGCCCAGAAGCAGATCGACGCGGTGCTCACCGAGTAGCAGCGCGAAAACAGAGACGCGGCTGATTTGCAATTAGGGTTAGCCGCGGGCGCGGCTCGCGGCTAGACCACACTGCGTTCGTTCCGCCAGCAAACCCAGTGAAAGCTGAGCGCCTGAACTGCGGTAGCCAGACCCGAACGGAGTCGATTCATGTACGGATTCAGCACCCGGCTTGCAATGCCGTTCGATGCCGCCGTCGCGAAAGTCACCGAGGCCCTGAAAAGAGAAGGCTTTGGTGTGCTAACCGATATCGACGTCAAGGCGACGCTGAAAGCCAAGCTCGACATCGACCATCGGCCGTATCGTATCCTCGGTGCGTGCAATCCTCCGCTCGCGCACCGGGCGATCCAGGCCGATCCCGACATCGGAATGCTGCTGCCGTGCAACGTGGTCGTGCGCGAAGAAGCCGATGGAACCACAACGGTATCATTCATGGACCCCGCGGCCGTGTTGCAGTTGGTCGACAAACCGGAAGTCCATGCCCTCGGCAAGGAAGTGGGCGAACTTCTGCATCGCGTCTGCGCTAGCCTCCAAGCGTGAAAAAGCACCAACGGCATGCTTCAACCGCTTTGCGGGGACGGTGCCCATCCCGTGGGCCACACTCAACATTGACACGTCGGATGCGGCCACCGTGTCACGTCTCAGGCAGCGCAACAAGGATTACCGCCCGAAGGGCTAACACCATTCATGGCGAGCAGGATGATCTATAGACGTTTCATTTCGCCGCTTCTGCCGGGTGGACGCGCCGCGGACAATTCCGTCTTCACGCTGCTCACGCTTGGACGCCTTCGCAACAAACAAAGAGACGAAGTGCAACAGAAGGCGGCGCTGGACCACTGGGAGGACGAGGGTGGAAGTCTGGCGGCAAGCGACGTTGCCGCGCTTCGATCGCCTTCGCCTGATCCGACTCGCCTTAGTTATACGATTTGATGCCACCGCGCGTGGTGTCGAACGATTGCGAGCACTCCTACGCGCAATTCGAGGAACTCGAGTCTTTCGCCAGGTTCGGTGCCCGCCAGGAATCCGCCGCACGCTCCTTGCGGCGCGCACTCAGCGGGGCCGATGCGCGGCTGCCAGATAGAGTGGCATGACGGTCGGCAGCAGCGACTCGATCTCCTGGACGCGCGTTGCGTCGGCCGGATGGCTGCTCAGGAACACAGGAGAATTCCCGCCCTGGTTGGCGGCGAACATCTTCTGCCACAACGTCACCCCGGCGCGCGGGTCATAGCCCGCCCGTGCCGCAAGCTCCAGACCGATGCGGTCGGCTTCGCTCTCGTCGGACCGGCTGAACCGGGTTGCAATCAGGGCCTCGTAGCCGACATTCGCAAGCCCGGCCGAGCCCTCGCCGAGACCGAGCAGCGCGGCGCCGACGCCGATCGTGGTCTGCGCGGCGATCGCCTGCGACATGTGCTCACGCGAATGCTCGCGCAACGCATGCGCAATCTCGTGCCCCATCACGATAGCGATCTCGTCGTCGGTCAAACGGAGCTGGTTGATCAGTCCGCTATAGAACATGATCTTTCCGCCGGGCATGCAGAACGCATTGAGCTCGTTGCTGGCGAGCACGTTCACTTCCCACTTCCAGCCTGGCGCATCGGGGCGGAATACCGCGGTCTGCGGTTCGATGCGGCTGGCCACGGAGCGCACGCGCTGGAGCATGGCCGGATCCCGGTTCAGCGCGCCCTGGCGTGCCGCGTCCGCCTTCAGCTTGGCGTAGCTCTGCGCGGCCATCTCGTCCAGCTGTTGCGAGGACACGAGCATCAGCTGAGAACGATCGGCGCCGACTGCACCACTCTGGGTGGTGGTCGCGCAGCCACCGAGCGCCCCTAACCACACGCTGAACGCTATCGCCGCGCAGAGCCTAAAGGTGAACATGATTCGGCGATCTCAGGAGATCGCGTCAAAGATGGCCGGTCGCCAGCATGACGACCAGAACCACCGCTACCAGTCCGACGACGCCGCTCGGCGCGTAACCCCAGCTTCTGCTGTGCGACCAGTTCGGCAGCGCTCCGACCAGGGCGAGCACCACTATGATCAAAAGGATTGTTCCCAGCATTTCGATTCTCCTAGTGTTGCCGTTTACGACCCGGAGCGCCGCAGCGCGGTGCATGTGGATCGTTACAGCAATTGTCCCATCGTCCGGCAAGGCCCTCTGTGCGCTGGCATACGCAAGGCGGAGGAACTTTTCGGGACTGGCAGGACCGCGCGACGGGATTGGAATTGATGCGTTCGAGGCGGTGCGCGGCGGAGGGCCTACCTCAGATGAATGTCCCCGAACAGTCCGAGTAACCCGGCGATGATCAGATAAGCGGCGACAATGTAGTTCAGCAATCGCGGCACGATCAGAATGAGAATACCGGCGATAAGCGATACCAGAGGAGCAAGGCTCAAGGTGATGTTCATGGCGACGTCCTTTGCGCGGGAAACTGATGGTTGCCGCGATTGTCCCCCGTCCGCCCGGCACAATCTGTGCGCTGGGCGACCAATGGGGCGATTAGACGCGGCGGCTTCGCCGTTCTGGGTGATCTGTCACCGGGTTATGCACCATTGACCGGCTGCTGGTCTGGCGTATTGCCCGGCACGTCGACTCCGCTGGAAAGACACTTCGCGACGGAGGGCATGACGCGGAGGACGCTGCTTACCAAGGTGAAAACGGTCAGTGCAGTGTCCAATACGCTATGACCGGGCGCCCGTGTCGCATCGATGCTGTGCGAGCGTTTCGAGAACTCGGCGGTGCGCCGGTCGGTGAGTATTCCGGTGGCGAATCCCGCACCTGCAGCCAGAAGCAGCGTTGTCGATGAAGTCAGCTGCGCGCGAATTCGCCGGTCCAGCAGAGCCGCGCGAAGGCGTACCAGGCTTCGCTGGTCGAGGATCTTGCGTTCGGTCTCGGCGATTCG
Organism: Burkholderiales bacterium; assembly: GCA_049691875.1. Lineage (GTDB taxonomy): Bacteria > Pseudomonadota > Gammaproteobacteria > Burkholderiales > SG8-39 > JAABRB01. The sequence continues at coordinate 7,172 of JBAVOG010000704.1, forward strand.
AGTCATCAGAGACGCCCGCGCATGGTTGCCTTGATAGGTCGACGTCATCTCGTTTCTTCGTCAATGCGCTGCCCTGCGGTACGCGGCCGAAGGCTGCGGAGCGTTGCGGGAAAGCGCAGGTTGCGGCACTTTCGGCGTATCACAGCGTACAGGATGAGAGCGAGGGCCAGATTGACACCGACGACAGCCAGCACGGCGACACTCGCGAAGACGCCGTGCTGGATCAACAACAGGACGCCAATCGTTTCCAGGCCCAGCCATGCGCTGACCAACAATACTGCAACGATCACGCCCGCAGCGATCATCGTCACCAGGCTCTGACCGGCAAGCGTTGTTTCGAGCGCTGCAAGCTGCAATTGGTCGTGCGTCAGCCCGCGCACGGCCTCCCACAAAGATTGCGCGTCCTCTCGCCATGCCGCACCACCCGTTCCGCTGCCACTGGGCGCGGCTGGGTCGGCAAAGGCGTCGGTTGACGATTGCAATCCCATGGCTCGTTCGTCTTAACGCGAGCTGATCAAGCGACTCAGAAGAAACCCGGCGGCGACGGCTATGCCCAGCGACGCGACCGGATGATCCCGCATGTACGCACGCGTATTGTTCAGCAGACGGTCTTGCGCGTCGTGCAACTGCCCGCCCTTGACGCTCAAAGTGTCGGCAGCTTGAGTCGCCACTTCGGCGATCCTGTCGACCGCCTGGTGCGCCCCGGATGCCATGCGATCCACAGTCGGCCGCGCAGTGTCGGTCGCTCTCTGTATGGCCTCATGCGTGCCGGTTGCCGCCTGATCGATCTTACGTGCGACCGCGCCATCGCCGTCGCGGTTTGTCGGGGTGACGCGTGCGGATGTATCCATGATCAATTTGCCCTCGTTAAAGCGTTGAAGTAGAAGTAGTCCAAACCGCCGCGGGAAAGAATTCCCTCCGGCGGATGCCATAAAGATGTTCCGATCATCGGCTGCCGTCCGTTCGACACCGTACATAGACGCACGGGCCGGATCGACGGACATCAAGGCCCAGGAGCGCTCGGGCTCGCCTCGTTCGTCTGCTTTTTCGGCGCGTACCCGAGAAACTCGCTGATAGGTTGCAGATCTTCGACGCGCTCGCATACGGCATTGATGGCCATGACGATCGGGACGCCAAGCAGCAAACCCCAGATTCCCCAGAGCCAACCCCAGAAGAGCAGGGTAATGAATACCGTGACCGCATTGAGCCGACCGACCCTTTGCGTCAGCCAAGGGACGAGCAGCAGTCCAATCACACCGTTGATCACAAGGGTGAGGCCGGTGATGAGCACGACGGGCTGCAGCGTGTCGAACTGCACGTATGCAACAAGTCCGACGCTGAAGATCAGGAGTGTCGGGCCGGCGTAGGGAATCAGATGCAGCACGCCTCCAAAGAACGCCCAGAATAGGGGGTTAGCGAGGCCCATCGATGTGAACACCATCCACGTCAGCACACCCAGGAGTGCGCTCGTCGCGACTTGCACGAGCAGATATCGTTGAATCTGCGAGTTGATCTCGTCGAGTATCTGTACAGTGATCTTCTTTTTCGACAAGGTATCGCCACTGATGCGCACCATGGTCCGCCGGAAGCTGTCGCCGGCGATGAGGATGAAGTACACGAGCGCCACGACGACGATGAGCTGACCGAATCCCGCGATCGCGTTTGCGGTACCCATGAGCACGTAATCTCGCACTTCGATCGGGGAGGCATCGGGGGAAGGCTTGATCGCGGCGCTCGCTTGGGACTGAGCCGGAGCAGTTGCGGTTTCCGCAGCCGCGTTGGCGGCATTCCCGATCTCGCGTGCCGCGTCTTTGATCTTCTCGACGGCGCTCGGCGGGTCGCGCGGATCGCGCTGGAGCGCCGCGCGGAACTTGGCGGTGGCGCGCGGCACGATGTCCAGAACTTGAATAGCCTGTGGTTGAAGGGAATTGAGACCCGCAAACAGGCCCATGAGGATCACGGCGAGCGTCACCCCGGCCCCGACGGGCTTGGGGAGCCGGCCTCTTCGTTTCAACCAGTCCAGGACCGGCGTGAGCGCGTAGCTCGTGAGCACCGCAACGGTGATGGGAATGAAGACCGCCCGGGCGACAAACAAGAAACCGATGACGGCGAGCAGGGCCAGCACGGCGAGTGCAGTACTGCGCACGTCGAGCGGCGCCTGGAGCACCAACGGCGGAACCGCGGGCTCCGAATCGCCCGGAGGTTGAATCACTGCGCGATCTTGAATCATTCCGGCTCCGGAGCAGTGCCGGCCAGGATTCAGGTGGCCGGGTTACGCTTGATGACGTAAAAACTCCAGACGACGAGGATGGCGCCTATCAGTGAGCCTACCAACCCGGCTGCCTCTCCGGCGTGAAACCAGCCAAATACGTGTCCATTGACAGTCCCGAGCAGGGCCCCGGTAATACCTATTACGGCCGTGCCGAAGAATCCCGCAGGGTTGTACCCAGGCGTCGTCAGCCGCGCGAGCAGGCCGACAACGCTACCGATCAAAAGGGTCAATGCGATTACCAAGGGGCCACCTGCTTGATTTGGAGTTTGCCGCGAGAATGACGTCCCGTAGCCAGAGAAGCAGTCACGGGGAGCGCGGGAGCGTTACACAGGCTGCACCGCTTGTATGTGCGGTAGCAAACAGATGATCTCCTAGGCGGGCAGGCGGTGGGCGCCCAAAGAAAAGGCCCGGTGCGGGGCGGGCCGCTACCGGGCCGGGTAACACGAGCGCTTTGGGAGAGGAGATCCTCAGCGCCCGCAGCAACCCTACGTCTCTCCTCCGTCGCGTTCCGTGCGCTGGCGAACATTTCCCGAAGGGTGCCGCTGACCACGGGAAAACCATGGACGAGACAACCCAAGGCGTCGGCGTTTCAACATATTGCCATCGGGACACCATTGAGTGTCAAAGCGTACAGACGGGCAAGCCGGTGTCCACGGATCATTCGTGCGACGGCTGCCGTCGCCGTCTCGCCGGCGGCGCAGGAACGGGGGCCCACGGATTGGAGAAGAACGGCCGGATGTTCTGCTGCGACCACTGCGCCGAACGAGAAAGCGTAACTGAACTGCGCGACCGC
>JBAVOG010000705.1:0-7115 GCA_049691875.1 Burkholderiales bacterium
CCCCACCGGTCGCCAGCGTCCCACCCGGGGCCCGCTCGGTGGACATCAGCCTCTAGCGCCCGCCATGAACCTCAGCCAGGCACTCGAAATCGCGAGCAGCACCGATCCCGGCATGGTGCGGTCCCACAACGAGGACTCGATCGCCGCCGACGCGTCGAAGGGGCTCGTGGTGCTCGCGGACGGCATGGGGGGCTACAATGCCGGCGAGGTGGCGAGCGGAATGGCGACGACCGTCATCACCACCGAAATGCAGCATCTCCTCGAGGAATGCCCGCCCTTCGAGTTCGATCAGGCGAACGGCCGACCGGTTGCCGAGCGGCTGTTGCGCGAGCAGATCGTCAAGGCGAACACGTCGATCTTTCAGGCCGCTCAGAGTCAGCCCCAGTACGCGGGGATGGGCACGACGCTCGTGGCGGCGGTGTTCTACGACAACAAGGCGATGGTGGCGCACATCGGCGATTCGCGGGTCTATCGCCTTCGCGGCGAGGCATTCGAACAGATCACGAAGGACCACTCGCTGCTGCAGGAGCAGATCGACAGCGGAATGATCACACCCGAGCAGGCGCGATTCTCGCAGAACAAGAATCTCGTCACCCGGGCGCTCGGCATCGATCCGACCGTCGATCCGGAGCTGCGCGAATACGAAACGCGACCCGGCGACATTTGGCTGCTGTGCTCGGACGGGTTGAACGACATGGTGAGCGACGAAGACATCGGACTCACCCTGCAGACGCTGTCGGCAAACCTCAAGCTCGCCGCGCAGCAGCTGGTACAGATGGCGAACGATAACGGCGGGCGCGACAACGTGTCCGTGATCCTGGTGCGCGTGCTGCGTGATTTCGGTGTTTCGCGCGGCTGGATGAACCGACTGTTTAGCTGGTTGAGATAAGTGGGGACATTGCCATGGCGAAGCTGATTCTCAGTATGGATGGGCTGGTGCTGAAGGAGATCACGCTCACGAAAGAGCGCACGACCATCGGCCGCAAGCCGCACAACGACATCCAGATCGACAACCTGGCCGTGTCGGGCGAGCATGCCGTGATCGTGACGATCCTGAACGACTCGTTCCTCGAGGACCTCGGAAGCACCAACGGGACGCTGGTGAACGGACAGCCGATCAAGAAGCATTTCCTGCAGAACGCGGACGTGATCGAACTCGGCAAGTACCGTCTGAAGTACCTGTCCGACGGACCGGCGGCGGCAAAGGGACCGCAGGATTTCGAGAAGACCATGATCATCCGGCCGGGAGCGACACCGAAACCCGGCCCTGCGCCGGGTACGGCTGCGGCGCCGCCCGGGGGCAACATGGGGTCATCGCAGGGGATGCCGAACATGGGCACGTCCCAGGCGATGCCGTCGCCGGCCGCGTCGCCCACCAACGGGACGTCCGAGGGCATGCCCACGCTCGGCACGTCGCAGAGCATGCCGAAGATGAGTACCTCGCAGCCGCAACCGGCCATGGGCACTTTGCAGCCCGTGGCGGGGGGGCGGGTCGCGGCGATCCAGATCCTCACCGGCGCCAACGCGGGCAAGGAGATGGAGCTCACGAAGGCGCTCACGACCCTTGGCAAGCCCGGTGTGCAGGTGGCAGTGATCACCAAGCGCCCGCAGGGCTACTACATCACGCACGTCGAGGGCGCGAACTTCCCGATCGTGAACGGCAAGGCGGTCGACGCGCAGGCGCATCCGCTGAACGATCACGACGTCCTCGAGCTGGCTGGCGTCAAGATGGAGTTCTTCTTCAAGACTTGACCAGAAATCCACCGGGCGGGCGGGATACGGAGGGGTGAAGCAGCATCTCGTCAGAGTCGTGCTCGGACTCGTGGTGGTGGTGGTATTCCTCGGCCACGCCGCCAATGTCTACCGGATCGGCCTCGTCACAAGGCTGGATCACATCATCTACGACGCGCGCCTCCGCCTCACAATGCCCGGCGGCGTCGACGATCGCATCGTCATCCTCGATATCGACGAGAAAAGCCTCGCGACGCCGGCGCTCGGGCGGTGGCCCTGGGGGCGCGACAAGGTCGCCGCCATCGTCGAGAAACTGTTCGACAAGTACGGCATCGCCGCGCTCGGCTTCGACGTGGTGAACGCAGAGCCCGACACGTCGAGCGGCCTCCCGGTGCTCGAGCGCCTTGCCACCGGCGAGCTGAGGGAGAACACCGGATACCGCGACGCGCTTGCGGCCCTGCGGCCGGGCCTCGATCACGACGCGTTGTTCGCGCGGGCGATCAGGGGGCGACCGGTCGTCATCGGCTACTACTTCACGAGCGCCCATGACGCACGCCAGAGCGGGGTCATTCCGCCACCGGTGCTGCCGGCCGGCACGTTCGCGGGACGGCCCATCCCCTTCACGGCCTGGGACGGTTTCGGCGGCAACCTGCGCGAGTTCCAGACCGCCGCAGCGGGTGCGGGGCATTTCAACCCGGTCGTGGACGAGGACGGCGTCGTACGCCGGGTGCCGATGCTCGCCGAGCACGACAAGGCGTACTACGAGCCCCTGTCATTCGCCATGGTACGCATGCTGCTCGGGTTTCCGGAGGTCAAGCCCGGCTACCCGCCGGAGCGATTCATGAGCCGCAGCTACTCGGGCCTCGAATGGGTCAGCGCGGGGAAGGTCAGCGTGCCGGTGGACGAGAACGCTGCCGTCCTGATCCCGTTCCGCGGACCGGAGCGCAGTTTCCCTTACGTCTCGCTCGCCGATGTCTATCTCGACAAGGTGAACGTCGACCAGCTCAAGGGCCGCATCGCACTCGTCGGGACTTCCGCGCCGGGACTGGTCGACCTGCGCGCAACGCCGGTGGGCCGCGCCTATCCGGGTGTGGAAATCCACGCCAACCTGATTGCCGGGATGCTCGACGGAACGATCAAGGCCCAGCCGGCGTACGTTCTGGGCGCCGAAGTGACCCTTCTTGTGATCGGGGGAATCCTTCTGGCCTGCCTCCTGCCGTTCCTGTCCCCGTTGCGGGCCACCCTCGCCACGGTGGCGGCACTGGCCGCATACGCCGGCTTGAACCTCGCAGTGTGGCAAACCGCCAATCTCGTGCTGCCCCTGGCAAGCAGCTTGCTTGTAGTTCTTGGTATGTTTGCGCTGAACATGTCCTATGGCTACTTCGTGGAGACTCGCTCCAAGCGCCAGTTCACCCAGCTTTTCGGCCAGTACGTGCCCCCGGAGCTGGTGGATCAGATGGCACGGGATCCAGGCCGCTACACCATGGAGGGCAGGAGCGAGGTCCTGACCGTGCTCTTTTCCGACATCCGCGGCTTCACGACGATCGCCGAGGGCCTCATTCCCCGCGATCTCTCCCTGCTCCTGAACGAGTATCTTACGGCCATGAGCAACGTGATCGGCGAGCATCGCGGCACGCTCGACAAGTACATCGGCGATGCCATCATGGCCTTCTGGGGCGCCCCGGTCGCAGAGCCGGACCATGCGGCACGCGCGGTCAATGCCGCGATGGCAATGCAGGCGAAGCTCGTACCGCTCAACGCCACGTTCCGGGCGCGCGGATGGCCGGCGCTCTCGATTGGTGTCGGCATCAACACCGGGCCGATGAGCGTTGGCGACATGGGCTCCAAGCTGCGCAAGGCCTACACCGTGATGGGCGACTCGGTGAACCTGGCGTCACGCCTGGAAGGACTGACCAAGCGCTATGGAGCGGGCATCATCGTCGGGGAGGCGACTCGCAAGGCCATGGGCGGTATCGTGTTCCGCGAGCTGGACCGCGTACGCGTGAAGGGCAAGGACGAGCCGGTTGCCATCTTCGAGCCGATCGGTTCCGAAGGGTCGATCGGGAAGGAGAAGCAGGAGGAACTCAAGCTCTGGCAGCAGATGCTCAACGCCTACCGCGCGCAGGACTGGGATCAGGCCGACGTCGCGCTCCTGAATCTGCGCAGGCTCCACCCGAATGCGCCGCTCTATGGGCTCTATGCGGAGCGCATCGCCCAGCATCGTACCCGTCCGCCCGCGCCGTCGTGGGACGGCGTCACGGTTTTCGAGGAGAAGTGATCGATGCGGCTACGGGTGCTCGGTTGCAGCGGCGGAATCGGCGGACGGCATCTCCGCACGACGTCCATGCTGCTCGACCAGGACATCCTCATCGACGCGGGGACCGGCGTGGGCGATCTGACGCTGGCCGAGCTGACGCCGATCGATCACGTGTTCATCACCCATTCGCACCTCGACCACGTCGCGTCGATCCCGTTCATGGTCGACACGGTCGGCCAGATGCGGGACAAGCCGGTCACTGTATATGCGATTCCGGCGACCCTCGAGATTCTCAAGAATCACCTGTTCAACTGGAGCATCTGGCCGGACTTCACGCAGATTCCCAGCGCCGAGACGCCGTTCCTGCGCTACCAGGCGATCGAGCTCGGCCAGACGCTGGATCTGGACGGCCGGCTCATCACCGCGCTGCCCGCGAATCACGTCGTGCCTGCCATCGGCTACCAGCTCGACAGCAGCCGGGGCAGCCTGGTGTTCACCGGGGACACCACGACCAACGACGAGCTCTGGCCGCTCGTCAACCGAATCGCGAACCTCAAGTACCTGATCATCGAGTGCGCGTTCTCCAACAAGGAGAAGCAGCTCGCGATCATGTCCAAGCATCTGTGCCCGAGCATGCTCGCCGAGGAGCTCGCGAAAATGGAGCGCAGCGCGGAAATCTTCATCACCCACCTGAAACCCGGTGAGATCGAGCTGTCGATGGAAGAGATCGAGGAGTTCGCCGGGCAATACCGTCCCCGAATGCTGCAAAACAATCAGGTATTCGAGTTCTAGAAGGCTGAAATCTGCGCCATGAGCCAATTCGCCAATCAGCGGACTGCCGGAGCGCCCGGAGAATGGAAAACCGACATGAGCAACGAAAAAGTCAAGCCTGAAGCGCTTGCCGGGCTGGAGCCGATCTCGGTGCTCTCGAATTCGCGGCGCGCCGAGCTGGCGGAGCTTACCTTCATCGAGCGCGTCTCGAAGACGCTCGACCCGTTCCGCGTGAAGGGCGTCGCGGGCCAGCTCGTCTACCTGCTGAAGGGCGAGGTCGCCCTGATCCTCGGCAACGGAAGCTCGGAAGTGGTGGTTGGCGGCACCTCCGAAGCGCGGCATCCGATCGGGCGCAAGACACCGTTCGCTTCCGCGAAAGCGATCACCGACATCGAGCTGATCCGGATCGACGACGATCTGCTCGACATCATGGTGACCTGGGATCAGCTTGCGGTCGCGGAAGAAGGGGCGAAGCGCACCGCATCGACGGAAACGCCTTCGATCGGCAACTGGGCGATTCTCACCGGCCTCTTCAGCATCAACAACCTCAAATCGGGCGCGTTCGCGCAGCTGCCCACCGCTCACATCAACGAGCTCCTCAAGCGGTTCAAGCGCGTCTCGGCGAAGCGCGGAACGGCGGTGCTCAAGGAAGGCGCGGAAGGCGACTATTACTACGTCATGGAGACCGGAAAGTGCGTGGTCGAGCGGTCCGTGGGCGGCGTCAGCATGAAGCTCGCGGAGCTCAAGAGCGGCGACGCGTTCGGCGAGGAGGCGCTGGTCGCGAACGCCAAGCGCAACGCGAGCGTGACCATGCTCACCGACGGCACCATGCTGCGGCTCGACAAGAACGACTTCAACGAGCTGCTCAAGAAGCCGCTGCTGCAATGGGTCAACATGGAGCGCGCCCGCGAGAAAGTCGCGCAGGGCGGCCAGTGGCTCGACGTCCGCTATCCGTCCGAATATCAGTACGACAAGCTCCCGGGCGCCATCAACATCCCGCTCGCCGAAGTTCGCAACGCCGTAAAGATTCTCGACAAGAGTCGCGAATACGTCGTGTACTGCCAGACGGGCCGGCGCAGCTCCGCCGCCGCATTCCTGCTCGCCCAGCGCGGGCTGAAATCGTTCGTACTCGAGGGAGGGATCAGCGGTGGCGAACCCCGTCGACGCTAGGCCGAATTCTCGCTGCACGATGCCCGGCAGAGCGCCCCGTCGCGTGCCTAAATGCCTACTGCGCTTGAAAAATGCCTCATCCGGTCGACCCGCCCGGTTGCCCGTCACCGAGCGAGGGGCTAGCATCGACGTTCGCGCCCTTGTGCCCCATTTCGGGATGCAAATTGGGACCCATATTTTTCGGACCCATGTCGTCTCGACGCGGGCCCGTATCGGCCATGGCACCACCGGCCAGGAGTTGGCCGAAACCAGACAGGACCTGATGACATGAGCGCTGTCTTGAGCCCCGCAGCGACCGCCGCGGGCGACGTGAACTCCAGGCTCGCCTTCCAGAAGAGCCTGCAGGTCGTCACCAATCGCATCCACGCGACCAGCAATATCGACGAGATCATGCTGGAGGTGAGCGCGGACATCTGCCACCTGTTCAACGCCGATCGCCTGACGATCTACGCCCTCGGCGACGACAAGACGATGATCATCTCGAAGCTGAAGACGGGGCTCAACTCGTTCCGCGACCTCAAGCTTCCGCTCGCAGAGCACTCGCTCGCCGGCTATTGCGGCATGGCCAAGAAGATGATGAACATCCGCGACGTCTACGACGAGGCGGAGCTCAAGAAGCACCACCCGTCCCTGCGATTCCTGCAGGAGGTCGACAAGCGGACGGGGTATCGCACCAAGCAGATGCTCGTCGCGCCCATCGTCGACGCCGAGAAGGGCGACCTGATCGGCGTCGTCCAGCTCATCAACAACAAGTCCGGGCAGCCGTTCGGGCCGCTCGCCGAAGAGGGCGTGCGGGAACTATGCCAGACCCTCGCGATCGCATTCCGTCAGCGGCAGAAGCCGCACCTCCTCAAGACGAAGTACGACCACCTGGTCGGAGATGCCGTCATCTCGGCCGCCGAGTTCGAGCTTGCGGCCCGATCGGCCCGCAAGAAGGTCGTCGACATCGAGACGGTTCTGATCGAGGAATTCAACGTCAAGCTTCCGGCGCTCGGCAAGGCGCTCGCGAAGTTCTTCGGCGTCGGCTACGAGCCGTTCAAGGCGGAACGCGTCAAGCCGATGGATTTGCTCAAGAACCTGAAGCGCGAGTACGTCGAGGCGAACCAGTGGATTCCGCTCGAGGAGAACAAGGACGGCCTCCTCGTGGTGTGCCTGGACCCCGAGCGGGTCAAGGCGTCCCGCATCG
>JBAVOG010000706.1:0-6162 GCA_049691875.1 Burkholderiales bacterium
CACCGTGTCGCCCGCGGACGGTCCTGGATTGCTGCTGTTCGCGTTCGAGGCCGTCGTCATCGGCGGACTGGGCTCGTTCTGGGGCACGTTCGTTGGAGGGCTGATCCTCGGCGTGACCCAGGCAATCGGCTTTCGCATCGACCCGGGCTGGGGAATCTGGTTCGGCCACGTCGTCTTCCTCGTCGTTCTGGTCGTGCGGCCCGCGGGCCTCTTCCCGAGGACGCGATGAGCACCGTGCCATTCACCGTCGAACGCGGCACCGCCGCGAGTCGCAGCGCCGGAATCGTCGCGCTCATCGCGATCGCGTTCCTGTCGACGGCGCCATGGTGGGCAGATTCGGGGTGGATGCGCGAGTTCAACGAAATGGCTTGCTATCTCATCTTCGCGATGATGTGGAATCTGCTCGCCGGCTACGGCGGCATGGTCTCGATCGGCCAGCAGGCCTACCTTGGCCTCGGCGGCTACGTGCTTGTGGCGCTCGGCAACTTCACGGGAATGAATCCGTTCGTCGCGGTGCCAATCGCCGCGTTCGTGGCGATGATCGCGGCCTTTCCCATCTCCCGCATCGCCTTCCGGCTGTCCGGCGGGCATTTCGCGATCGGCACGTGGGTGATCGCCGAGGTGCTGCGCCTCACGGTCGCCAACGTCTCCGCGATCGGCGGTGGCTCGGGCACCAGCCTCATCGCACTGCGGGGCATCGACCGGGCGACGCGCGAGTCGGTGACGTTCTGGCTGTGCCTCGTGTCGGTGATCGCATCCGTGGGACTGGTGTACTGGTTCCTTCGCTCGCGCCAGGGGCTCGCCCTTCTCGCGATCCGGGACAGCGAGGCCGCAAGTGAATCGCAGGGCGTGGATGTCGACCGAACCAAGCTGTGGGTGTACGTGGTCGCGGCTTTTGGCTGCGGCCTCGCGGGCGCGCTCTATTTCCTGGGAAACCTGCGCATATCCCCGGATGCCGCGTTCTCGGTCAACTGGACTGCGTTCTCGATCTTCATCGTGCTGGTGGGGGGAATTGCGACCATCGAAGGACCTATCATCGGCGTGATGATTTTCTTTCTTCTGAACCGCCTGTTTTCCGACTACGGCACCTGGTATCTCGTGGGTCTCGGTCTCCTCGCCATCATCGTCGTCACACGCTTTCCCAGGGGAATCTGGGGGTACGTGAGTACCCGGTACGACATTCACCTGTTCCCGGTGCACCGTCGACTGTCCCTCGACGATTCGACGGCGACCGCGAACGCGGTCGGCGCACGCGATGCCGATCGTCGGCGCCTGCCGACAGCCGGGTCCTGATCAAATCAATCGCTTAGGCGGCGGCGCCGCGATTGCGTCGCCCCACAGCGACACGCGCACCGGCGCGTCCGATCGAGTCACCCACGCAAGTCCATGAAAACCTGTGCCCAGTCGGTTTTGACCGCGTTGGTACGGTCCTTGCGACGCTCCTCCTGCAAGTCTTCCATGCAATATGTCTGTCGCATGGCCGGTTTACCGTATTCGCCTTGCAACCCGTCCGGAGGAGACCGAAATGAAGAGAAGCACTTTGCGGACGAACGGCATGCATTTCCTCGGCGCGCCGACGGGAGAGCGCGGATGAAAATTCTGCTGCCGATCGACGGCTCTCCGGGCGCGCATCGCGCCGTGCGACATGTGCTCAATCGCGCAAAACGCGACACGGCGGTCGAGGTCGAGCTCGTCGGGCTCGAATGGCCGAGCCTGCCCGATGGGATCGGCGCGCTGCTCCCGGCGGTCAGGCCGGGCGGCTCCGCCACAGCTTCGCACGAGCGTGATACGCGCGCGCTGCTCGCCATGCATTGCATCCCGTTTCACACTCACCGGGTGGTGGGCGATCCCGCGCGCACGATCGCCGAGGTCGCCCGCCGATGCCACTGCGGCGAGATCGTGATGGGCCGGCTCGGCTCGAACGGCCTCATGCGCCGCGTGCTCCACTCCCTTCCCGAGCGCATCGCCGGCATCGCCCGGCGCCGCGTCACAGTCGTCGACTGACGCGAGGAACTCGGCAACTCTTCGTCGTCAACGCCGAGCCCGCGCCGCCTCCTCCCACGGCGCGGGCAGTATCTTTCGCTGATCTCATCCGATTCCAGGTTTCCTCCTCACAGAAACGTCGCGCAGCTCCGGATGCGCCGATCTTTGCGCGGACCGGCCGAAACGCCGATATGTTCTAGAATCGGGACCGTTTCAACCGGAGGAGATCACGCCATGAAAACCACTATCGGAGCCATGCTCGCGGCACTCTTGAGGATTGCCGCGACCACTGCCGCGTTGACAGCTGGCCTGCTACTCGCCACGGGCGCTGCTGCGCAGGACGTGATCCGGATCGGCGCCCCGCTGCCGATCACCGGGCCACTCGCCCCGGAAGCGGCCAAGCAGAAGCGCGGCTACGACCTGTGGGCGGAGCTCGTCAACAAATCCGGGGGCATCAAGGTCGGCAACAATCGCCACAAGGTCGAGATCGTCTACCTGGACTATCAGTCCAACACCCCGCGCGCGGTTCAGGGTGCGGAGAAGCTGATTACCCAGGACAAGGTGCAGTTCCTTTTCGCGCCGTTCGGCTCGGGTGCGACGAAGGCAGCCTCCGGAGTCGCCGAGCGCTACAAGGTGCCGATGATCGCGGCGACCGCGTCGTCCGAGCAGGTCTACGACCAGGGCTACAAGTATCTCTTCGGCACGTTCACGCCCAATCAGACCCTCACCGAGCCGATTTCCGACATCGTCAAGAAGAAGCTACCGACCGCGAAGCGCGTGGCGATACTCGCGCGGAACGATCTCTTTCCGCTGGCGATCGCGCAAGAGCTGGAGAAGTCGGCGAAGAAGCGCGGTCTGGAGGTCGTATTCTTCGAGAAGTACGCGATCGGCACGCTCGACCATGCCTCGGCGCTCAGCCAGATCAAGGCACAATCGCCCGACTGGATCTTTGCAACCGGCTACACGAATGACCTCGTTCTGATGCGCAAGCAGATGGCGGATCTCAAGATCGAGGCGCCTGTCATCACGATGATCGCCGCACCCGCCTACCAGGAATTCATCGACGCCACGGGCAAGCTCTCGGAGAACATCTCCAGCGCCTCCTGGTGGCATCCCGCCGTTCGCTACAAGGGCAAGGACATCTTCGGCACCACCGAGAATTTCGTGAAGCTCTACGAGGCGAAATACAAATCCACGCCGGACTATGCCGAGGCCTCGGCCGCGGCGGCCGGAGCGCTGTACCAGATGGCGATCGAGCGCGCCGGCTCGCTGGATCCCGCCAGGGTGCGTGACGCGCTCGCGAACTTCAACGACGTGATGTTCTGGGGCCCGGTCAAATTCGGACTGAACGGGCAGATCTCCTCGCTCGAGCCGCCGGTGTTCCAGATCCAGGGCGGCAAACCGACCGTGGTGCACCCGGCCGATATCGCGCAGGGTGAACTTAAGCTCGGCGTGAAGTAGCGCCGCCCCCCGGAAACGCACCCTCCAGGCGCCTGGAAGGGGTCGGTGCTCGCGTTCCAGATCCTGGCGAACGGGTTGATGCTGGGCGGCCTGTACGCCTGCATCGCCGCCGGCTTCTCGCTCGTGTGGGGGGTGTTGAACGTCATCAACATCCTGCACGGATCGCTGATCGTCCTCGGCGCGTATTTCGCATACTTTGCCTACACGCTCTGGGGCATCCATCCGTTCGCCTCGATCACCGTCATCGCGGCAATTTTCTTCGCGCTGGGCTACCTCCTTCAGTCGACGCTGATCAACCGTGTGATCACCGCACCGGTGCTCATCACGCTGACGCTCACGTTCGGCTTGGACTTGATGCTCTCGAACGCCATGCTCGTTGCGTTCAAAGCGGACTTTCGCAAGCTCACGCTCGATCCGCCCCTCGGTTCGGTGACGCTCGGTTCGGTCGTGATGCCGGTGGATCGACTGCTGGCGATGGTCCTGGCACTGGTAGTGACCGGGTTGCTCTTTCTCCTGCTCGCGCGATCCAGGATCGGACGGGCGATCGTCGCGGTGCGCATGGACCGCGAGGCGGCCGCCCTGATGGGCGTGGACGTGAGACGCATCTATGCGATCACCTTCGGACTGGGCGCCCTCATGGCAGGCGCGGCCGGCGCGCTCCTCGCAATAATTTTCCCGATCTCTCCGATTGTCGGGCCGGTGTACCTCGGCAAGGCATTCGTGGTGTGCGTGCTCGGCGGACTGGGCAGTGTTCCGGCCGTCATCTTGGGTGGCATCGTGCTCGGAGTCGTCGAGAGCTTTGCCGCGCTCTGGTTCGGACCCGAGCACGCGGTGACCGCCTCCTTCGTGCTCCTGATCGTGTTCCTCCTGTTCCGGCCGACCGGCCTCCTCGGCAAGAAGGGGTACGAGTGACATGCCGCCACCCAGCCTGAGGCGCGAGATCGCAATCGCCGTGGGTGCGCTCGTGCTCGTGGCGGCACTGCCGCTCTCCGGCGACGCGTACGTGCTGCGGATCGGCACGACCATGCTGCTGTACGGCGTGCTCGCAATGTCATGGAATTTCATCGGCGGGATGACGGGCTACCCGTCGTTCGCAAGCGCCGCATTCTTTGGGCTCGGCGCGTATGCGGGCGCAATCGCCCAGACGTCCGGCATGCCAACCGGTCTTGCGTGGGTCTTCGCGGGACTCGTCGCCTTCGTTTTCGGCGGTCTGCTGGGACTCGCGCTCCTGCGGTTGCGCGGACACTACTTCGCGATCGCAAGTCTCGTGGTCGCCGAGGTCCTGCGCGAGATCATCAACTCCGCGACCGACCTCACCGGCGGCGGGATGGGGCTCAATCTTCCGGTCTCGCGCGAGATTTCCATCCAGGCACAGGCGGTGTTCTTCTACTACGCAATGCTCGCACTCGCCGTTCTGAACTTTGCCGCGATGCTGGTGACGATGCGCACGCGCCTCGGGTTCGGCCTGCGCTGCATCCAGCAGAACGAATCGGCCGCCGACATGATCGGCGTCAATGCCACGCTCTACAAGACCGCTGCATTCATGCTCTCGGCGGTATTCGTGGGCACGGCCGGTGCCATCTACGCCTCGTGGGTCAATTACATCGAGCCGTCGGACGTATTCGACGTGCTGTTCTCGGTGAAGGCGATCGTGATGGTGCTGCTGGGCGGCGCCGGGACGCTTTTCGGACCGCTGATTGGCGCCGCCGTGTTCCTCGGCCTGGAGGAGTTGCTGTGGCGCAACCTCCTGCAGATCCACACCGGAATTCTCGGTCTGCTCATCGTCCTGCTCGTCCTATTCCTGCCGCGCGGCCTGCTGTCGCTCTCGCGCCGTCGCTGGAGGCCTGCCACATGACCCGCGCGCTGCTCGAGCTGAAGGGGGTGACGCGGGAATTCGGCGGATTGAAGGCCGTGTCGGACGTCACGTTGTCGATCGCGCGCGGAGAAATACTCGGCCTGATCGGTCCGAATGGCGCCGGGAAGACGACGCTGGTGAACTTGATCACGGGCGTTCACCCCGCCACGAAGGGGCAAGTCGTGTTCGAAGGGCGCAATGTCACCCGGTTCAAGCCCTACCAGGCCGCACGCGCCGGCATCGGCCGCACGTTCCAGATCGTCCAGCCGTTTCCGGAGCTCACGGTCATCGAGAACGTGGCCGCCTCCGCGCTATTCGCAGGCGCAGCGCCCGGCATCCGCGCCGCGCGTGCGCAGGCCATGACGCAACTCGAGTTCGTGGGTCTGGCCGAGTCCGCCGACCGCAGCGCCGCGACGCTCACGCTCGCCATGCGAAAGCGCCTCGAGATGGCGAAAGGACTCGCGATGCGGCCCAAGCTGCTACTCTTCGACGAAGTCAATGCCGGCCTGAACGCCACCGAGATCGACCAGGCGCTCGCGCTGATCCGTGCCATTTCCGCGACCGGGGTGACGATCCTGATCATCGAGCACCTGATGAAAGTGGTGCTCTCGGTCTGCACCCGCATCGCGGTGCTCCATCATGGCGAGCTGATCGCCGCCGGCGCGCCACACGAAGTCGTGGCGGACCCGCACGTCATCCAGGCGTATCTTGGCAAGCGCTACGCCGCGGAGGGAACCGCACATGCGTGAGCCGCTGCTCGAGGTGCGCGACCTCGAGGTCGCCTACGGCGAGATCCAGGTGCTCTGGGGCGTCGACGTCTCCGTGTCGAAGGGCGAGATTGCCTGCCTGGTTGGCTCCAACGG
>JBAVOG010000707.1:0-7098 GCA_049691875.1 Burkholderiales bacterium
GTACTTTCATGCCGCTCGTTCCACACGCTTCCCAGGGGCGTCGCGGCGTGTTGAGCCAGACATCCACTCCCTGCACCAACTGCTCTGTCAAATGCATATCGTAGTCACTGAGGAAGATCACATGGGGGCGCACCTCGGGCCGACGGATGAAGTGCGTCCATTCCTGGATCAGGGCCTGGCCTGCCTGGTCTGCCGGATGAGCCTTGCCGGCCATGATGAGCTGCACCGGACGCTGCGGATTGGTCAACAGGCGCAGCAGCCGTTGCGGGTCGTGCAGCAGCAGGTTCGGCCGCTTGTAGGTCGCGAAGCGGCGCGCAAAGCCCAGGGTCAGCCGGTCCGGTTCGAACAGATGCTTCGCGCCTTCCACCGCCTCGGGCGACGCGCCGGAGGCGGCGAGCTCGCGGGACAATCGCTCGCGAGTGTATTCGACAAGCGCCGTGCTGGCGGCGGTGCGAAATTTCCAGAGGTCCGCCTCGGATACACGGCGTATGTCCTGCTCCAGGGGATCCGTCGTCCCCAACCAGCGTTCCTTTCCGCAGGCTTGCGTCCAGAGCTCGTCGGCCGCCGCCGAATCCCAGGTCGGCATATGGACGCCGTTGGTCACGTGTCCGATCGGCACTTCGTCCTCCGGCCAGTGCGGAAAGAGCGGCAGAAAGATGTGCCGGCTCACCTGCCCGTGCAAGCGACTCACGCCATTCACCGCTCCGCTACCGCGCAGCGCCAGATACGCCATGTTGAAGGGTTCCGACGAATCGTTCGGGTTGCTGCGGCCCAGGGTCAGCAATTCGTGGAGCGACATGTCGAGCTTCTGCTCGGCATACCCACCGAGGTATTGCTCGATGAGGGCCGGAGCAAAGCGATCGAAGCCTGCGGGGACCGCCGTGTGCGTCGTAAACAGATTCCCCGCCCGGGTCACGGCCAGCGCAACCTCGAAGGGCTGCGCGCTCTCTTGCATGAAACTGCGCGCGCGCTCCAGTACCGCAAATGCCGCGTGGCCTTCGTTCAGATGACAGACTTCGGGTTGGATGCCGAGCGCGGCGAGCAGTCGCCAGCCGCCGATCCCGAGCAGCAGCTCCTGCTTGAGGCGCAACTCCGGCCCGCCGCCATACAGCTCGCTGGTAATCCCGCGATGAGCGGGGATATTCGCCGGGTCATTGCTGTCCAGCAGGTAGAGCTTCCCTCTGCCGACCTGGACCTGCCAGGCGCGTAGCCAAACCGAGTAACCAGGCAATTCGATCTCCAACCGCAACCACTCGCCGTTTTCCTGGCGTAACGGCGTGATCGGCAGCTGCCCGGGGTCGTTGTAGGGAAAGAGCGCCTGTTGCGCTCCGCTCTTGTCGATCACCTGGCGGAAGTAGCCCTGCTGGTATAGCAGTCCCACCCCGACCACCGGTACGCCCAGGTCGCTGGCACCCTTGAGCTGATCGCCCGCCACGTTGCCGAGTCCACCCGAGTAGATGGGCAAGGCTTCGCTCAACATGAATTCCATGCTGAAATACGCAACACAGCTCAGCGCAGAATGCGGGTGGGTCTGCTGAAACCACGCCGGCGCCTCTGCCGCCCGGCGCCTGGCTCGCACCAGGTCGTCGATGCACTTGCGGAAAGCGGGATCGGCTAGCATACGCTCGATCCGATCCCGGGAGACCGTCTGCAGGACGCCCCAGGGGTTATGCGTGAGCTCCCACAACACGGGATCCAGCTGCCGCCACACCCGGTCGGTGGCATGATTCCACGACGAACGCATATCCAGAGCAAGCTCGGACAGGGCGTCGAATCCCTCGACGTCGGCCGGGAGCAGACCGTACAGCGGGTGGCTGACACGCTTCTGGCTGCTCATGAGCCCTCCTTCGAGTTTCTCTCGGGCGCGGCCAGCGCCGCATCGACAATGGTCTGTGCTTCCGCGAGGATGCGGTGCAGGTGATCCGCGCCGCCGAAGCTCTCCGCATAGACCTTGTAGATGTCCTCGGTGCCCGAGGGGCGTGCCGCGAACCATCCGTTCTCGGCCACTACCTTCAACCCGCCGATCGGTGCGTCGTTGCCGGGCGCGCGGGTGAGGATGGTCTGGATCTTCTCGCCCGCCAGCTCTGCGGACCGTATCTGCTGTGGCGAGAGCCGCGCCAGCATCTGCTTTTGCCGCGGGGTCGCCGGCGCCTCGATGCGGTCGTAAACAGGTTCGCCGAACTCGCGCGTGAGCTCGCGGTAGATTTCGCCGGGATCGCGACCCATGCGCGCGGTGATCTCCGCCGACAGCAAAGCCGGGACAATGCCGTCCTTGTCCGTGGTCCACACATGGCCATCCAGACGGAGGAAAGACGCACCCGCGCTCTCTTCCCCGCAGAAACCGAGCGAGCCGTCTAGCAGGCCGTCGACGAACCATTTGAACCCGACCGGCACCTCGTAGAGCTTGCGGCCGAGCTTCGCCGTCACGCGGTCGATCATCTGGCTGCTAACCAGCGTCTTGCCGATCGCCGCCGACTTGCTCCACTTCGGCCGGTGCCAGAAGAGGTAGAAGATGGCGACCGAAAGGTAATGGTTGGGCGGCAGCAGGCCCGCGTTTCGGGTGACGATCCCGTGCCGATCATGGTCGGTGTCGCAGGCGAAGGCGATGTCGAAGCGCTCCTTGAGGCCGATCAGGCTCTGCATGGCGTAGGGCGAGGACGGATCCATGCGGATGCGGCCGTCCCAATCGAGCGTCATGAAGCGGAAGGTCGGGTCGACCGCTTCGTTCACGACCGTGAGATCCAGATCATAGCGCTCGGCGATCGGGCCCCAGTAGTGGACCCCGGCGCCGCCGAGCGGGTCCACGCCCATCTTTATGTTCGCGCCGCGGATCGCATCCATGTCGAGGATGTTGGCAAGGTCGCCCACATACGCGCCGAGAAAGTCGTGCCGATGCGTGGTGGCGGCGCGCAACGCCTCTGCATGGGGAATTCGCTTCACGCCCTGCAAGCCGCTTTCCAGAAGGGTATTGGCTCTACCTTCGATCCACTGCGTGACGTCGTTATCCGCCGGCCCGCCATTGGGCGGGTTGTACTTGAACCCGCCGTTGTCGGGCGGGTTGTGCGAGGGCGTGATGACGATGCCGTCGGCAAGGCCTGCACTGCGCCCGCGGTTGTAGGTGAGGATCGCGTGAGAAATGACGGGCGTGGGCGTGTACGCGTCCTTGTCCGCGAGCATGACTTCGACGCCGTTGGCCGCCAGCACCTCGAGCGCGCTGGCGCAAGCCGGCACGGACAGCGCATGCGTGTCGATGCCGAGGTATAGCGGACCGAGTACGTTCTGCCGCTTGCGGTACTCGCAAATGGCCTGGCTGATGGCCAGAACGTGCCACTCGTTGAAAGAGTTCTCGAACGCCGAACCACGATGCCCGGAGGTGCCGAACGCAACCCGCTGCTCCGGCACGGAAGCATCGGGCACGCCGGTGTAGTAGGCGGTGACGAGCCGGGGCACATCGACCAGCAGTTCCGCTGTGGCCGGCTTGCCTGCGAGAGGGCTTAGCTTCATGAAGGTCCCGCCCCGAGCCGGCGGGCAAACCACAGTCTACGCATGAATTCACAAGGGCGGCTCAAGCAGTTCGGCGGCGTCTTGCGATCTCCGCCGCGACCGCCTCCCAAGTGGCCTCGAATGCGGCGGGCGTGAAGCCTGCGCCCGAGGGCGCCATGAGCGACTTCAGCTTGAACTCCTCGCGCAGCTTCCGCACGCCTGCGACGACACCGCTGTAGTCGATACCTGGATGATCCGCAACCGTCGCATCGAAAATATCGATGCCCTCCGGCGTGAGCTGCAGTATTCCGCCCCGGTCCCGCTCGATCTCGCCCAGGCGTGGTGCGGCGTGGTGATCGAAATGGCGGTCCGCGTCAGCTTGGTAATGCGCTCTTCCGTGTCGCCGCGCGCGACCTTTACATCCGGCGTCAGCAGCATGCGCACGTCGAGGCCGCCGGTCAAGTGGCCGACAAAGTGAATCTCCCGCGCTTTGAGACCATGCGGAGAACCTGGCGACGCAGCGCGTCGGCACGCCGCGTGATCGAGGCGGTCGGCTGCGTCGCGCACCGGACGATGCGGGCCTCGACGCCACGCCGGCGGAGCACGTGGCCCAGCGCCTGCTCCACGTCCTCGAAGTAGCTCACCGCGCCGACGGGCGTAAAGCCGAAGAAGCCCGGTACCAGAACAACGAGTCGTGTCGTCATGATCGCATTGTGCCTGTGCGCGCCACTGGCACGCACACCTGATCTCGCCGCCCTCATAATGGCGGTACCGGATCGGCAGAGGGCCCGCATGAAGTACAAGGACTATTACGCGATTCTCGGCGTGAAACGCGAGGCGACGGCGGACGACATCAAGACTGCCTATCGCCGACTCGCGCGCAAATATCACCCTGACGTATCCAAGGAAAAGGACGCCGAGGAGAAGTTCAAGGAGGTCGCCGAGGCGTACGAAACGCTCAAGGATCCGGAGAAGCGCGCCGCGTACAACGAGCTTGGCAGCTACACATCCGGTCAGGAATTCCGTCCGCCACCAGATTGGGGCCAGCGATACGCGCAAGGGCAAGGCCGCTTCGACGATGTCGATCTGTCCAACCTGTTCGCCGGGCTCGCGGCGCGCCAGCGCGCCGGCGGTGCGCACCGTGCGGACCGCGCGATGGCCGGCAGCGACTATGAGGCGGTCGTACGGATCTCGTTCGCGCAGGCGTTCCACGGCACGGAAGTAGACCTCGAGCTGGCGGTGCTCGAATGGGACCCGGAAGGCGGTGTGCGGCGCGTACCGCATCGCGTGAAGACACGCATTCCGCGCGGCGTCGTTGACGGCGAAAAGCTGAGGGTCCCAGGCAAGGGAGGCAAAGGCGCCAATGGTGGCCCGGACGGTGATCTCTATCTCGATGTCGAAGTAGCCGCGCATCCGCGGTACCGCGTATCCGGCAAGGATCTCTACCTCGATCTGCCGCTCGCGCCATGGGAGGCCATCCTCGGCACGAGCGTGAACGTGCCTACACCTGCGGGCTCCGTAACGCTCAAGGTGCCGCCGGGCACGAGGGCCGGGCAGCAGCTGCGCCTGACGGGCCGCGGTATGCCTCGCGGCAGCGGCGCGGTGGGCGACCTTTACGCGAAGGTGCGCATCGAAGTCCCGACCCTCGTCGACGACAAGCAGAGCGCGCTCTACAAACAGCTTTCTGAGAGCTCGAACTTCAATCCGCGCGCACACTTCGAGCAGGAGGTCGCCCAATGATCGCACCCATCGAAGACGCAATGCACCTCGACGCGATTGTCGAGGTGACGTGGACGCAGCTCCTGCGGGCTTCGGGACTTCCCGAAAGCGAGCTGCGCGAGTTGGTGCGCTACGGCGCACTGGTCCCGCGCGATCCGGATGCCCCGATGTGGACGTTCGAGGCCCGATGCCTCGTGGTGGCGAAGACGGCCTCGCGGATTCGCCACGATTTCGAGCTCGACCCTTACGGCGTCAGCGTCGTGCTGAGCTATGTCGAGCGGATCGAGCGCCTGGAAGACGAAATCCGGGCGCTGCGCGCGCAACTGGGCTGACCGTAACCGGGGACCCCGCCGGTCAACACACGCGGATCTGGGCTGCAATGCGCTGCAGTGGATCATTTCGGCTCGTAGTGTTCTCACACAACCTCGACCCGGTTCGGAAACTCAGGAGACAGGCTTGGGGTAGCCGACGGTCTGTGACAGCAATACCTGTTGATCATGCGTCAGCCCAAGCGCGTCGGCTATCGCCGCGCGGTCGATTCAGGCGCTTCCATTAACGGAAGACTGATCAATCTCGTTCGCTCGATCCTGTTGGTTTGGATTGGCGGTGTCATCCACGCCTTCTGGGTGCTCGGAAAGAAGACCTAAGCGCAATCGCTGCGATTGCAGCGATTACTCAACCGGGCGAACGGTATCACTGGGGATGCAACGCATCGGAGGTTGCGTCTCTGCAACCATTTGATTCTTGGCGCGCCCGGCAGGATTTGAACCCACGACCCCCTGGTTCGCAGGACGAATCCCCGAGCGCAAGTTATTGATCGAAGCTTCTCGCGTAATTTGGACCGATGCTCAAGAGGCCTCGCGCCGATACGCTGAACGGCTCGAAGTACGCAAACATGAAAGAACTGCGATTCGAAGAGGCGGGTGGTGTATGGCGGGTAGCATTCGCGTTCGACACGAATTGGGCAGCGGTGCTGCTCACCGCGCATCCAGAGGCGACTTGCGGGGAAGTAGCTGACCAACGAGCGCTTTGAGCAGCGGCGCGCAGACGGGGTTCTCGAAAGGAACTGCAAATGCGAGGGCTATCGCCTCGACGCCCCCAAATCTGTCCAGAATCGTGGTTGTGCCCAGGATGTCGAAGAAGTCGAACACGTGCGCAGGATCCGGCGCGTAGCCAAGGAGCGCCCTTGAGCACTCCGCCGTTGTTGACGTTGATGCTCGTTGCGGCGACGATGCCACCCCCTTGGGCCGAGACCCGCCCCTCGCCGCCTCCTCCAACATCCAGCACTGCGCCAGCGTTGAGGCGTGATCCCGAGCCGTCCACCGTGATGGAACCGCGCTCGCCAATCGAATCGCCGACCCTACGGTGCGTCCGGTCGGTCAGGTGGACGAGTCTTCCGGCCGGAGGCGATCCATGAACTCGCGCGGCGTCATCACGACCACACCGCGCCTCGCACGCATTGGGAAGTGTCGGAGGTTTCCGGTCACGAGCACACTGGCGCTTGCGGCCGCGGCAGCGAGGAACGGTTCGTCGTCACGATCGGGCAGCGCAATCGGCCAGGGCTCGGCTGCGGTCACCACGAGACCGAATCGATCGAACACCGCGAGGATCTCGTCGACGCGCTCGGCCGGGAAACCGAATTCCGCGCGCCGCAGCACGTCCTCGAATTCCTGCCGGATCGCGTCGTCGAAAGCGGGCTCGAAGTCGCCTGCGAGCACCGCCTCGACGATCCAGCCAGGTGGCCCGGCGACGGAGAGCAGTCCCGCCACCAGGACGTTGGTATCGAGGACGATCCGCATCCCGCGCGGCTAGCGGGAGCGCGCCCTGCGGACCTTCGCGACGACCGCGTCGATGTCCTTCATCGCCATCCCGGCGATGCCGCGCCGCCGGCTTTCC
>JBAVOG010000708.1:0-12014 GCA_049691875.1 Burkholderiales bacterium
GCACTACTCCGCGCGGCCCTGCAGCGCCAGACGCCGCTTGCGCACCGCGTCCGCAAAGTCCTGCAGCAGCGCGACGGTCTCTTCCCAGCCGATGCAGGCGTCGGTGATGCTTTGCCCGTATTCGAGCTCGCTACCCGCGACGAGATCCTGGCGACCGGCCTGCAGATGGGACTCGACCATCACGCCGAAGATCCGCTCGTCGCCACCTGCGACCTGGCTTGCGACGTCCGCTCCGACCGCGATCTGCTTGCGGTAGTCCTTCTGGCTGTTCCCGTGCGAGAGATCGATCATCAGGCGCTGGGCAAGGCCAGCCGCGGCAAGCGCCTGGCATGCCTCGTCGACGCTCCGGGCATCGTAGTTCGGTTGCGCGCCGCCGCGCAGGATGATGTGGCAATCCTCGTTTCCGTTCGTCGAGACGATGGCGGAGTGGCCGGCCTTCGTCACCGACAGGAAATGATGCGGCGACTGTGCCGCCTTGATCGCGTCCACGGCGATGCGTACATTGCCGTCGGTGCCGTTCTTGAAGCCGACCGGGCAGGAAAGTCCCGACGCCAGCTCGCGATGGACCTGGCTCTCGGTGGTGCGCGCCCCGATTGCACCCCAGCTGATCAGGTCCGCATAGTACTGAGGCGAGATCATGTCGAGATACTCGGTTCCGCACGGCAATCCGAGCTCGTTCACGTCCCATAGCAGCTTGCGCGCCACGCGCAGGCCCTTGTTGATCTGGAAGCTTCCGTCGAGATTCGGATCGTTGATCAGCCCTTTCCACCCGATCGTGGTGCGCGGCTTCTCGAAGTAGACCCGCATGACGATGACGAGGTCCTGCTCGAGCTCGCGCTTCAGCCCGACCAGTCGGCCCGCATACTCGCGCGCGGCATGCACATCGTGGATCGAGCAGGGTCCCACGACGACGAACAGGCGATCGTCCGCGCCATGCAGGATCCGATGAATCGCCTTGCGCGAGTGGAAGGTGACCGCCTCCGAAGCCGGCGTGGTCGGAAACTCGCGCAGCAGGTGCGCCGGTGGGATCAGCTCCTTGATCTCGCGAATGCGGACGTCGTCGACCGGATAGGCCGGCGGCGGATCCTCGTTCGGCGCGACGGGGCGAATTTTCCCGGAGTGCGGCATGGCGTGGGAGTTGGCGGAAGCTGTTGATTCTAGCCGAATCGCGTGGTGCGTCGCCGGTTCGCGCCGCTTCGTATCGGATGCAGGATCACAGTCGCTCGGCGACCCAACTCTGTACGGACGCGAGCGCGGCGGGCACCTTGGCAGGCTCGCTGCCGCCGGCCTGGGCCATGTCCGACCGTCCACCGCCCTTGCCACCCACCTGCCTGGCAACGAAATTCACCAGGTCCCCGGCCTTGACCTTCGCCGTGAGATCGGCGGTCACGCCCGCGATCAGGCTGACCTTGTCACCTTCGCTGGCGGCCAGGACGATCGTCGCGCTCCGGAGCTTGTCCTTGAGCTTGTCCATCGTCTCGCGCAGCGTCTTCGCATCGGCACCGTCCAGCGTCGCAGCGAGGACCTTCACGCCCTTCACCTCATTGGCCAGCGCGGCGAGATCGTCACCCTGCGCCGCGGCCGCACGGGACTTGAGACGCGCGAGTTCCTTCTCGAGCGACTTCACGTTGTCCAGCATCTGGCGGATCTTCGTCGTGATCTCGGCAGGCTGTGCCTTGAGCGCCGCCGCCGCTTCAGCAATGCGTGCCTCCTGATCCTGCACCAGGGCCAGCGCACCGTCGGCGGTCACAGCCTCCACGCGGCGCACGCCGGCTGCGATGCCGGTCTGCGAGACGATCTTGAAAAATCCGATATCGCCGGTCCGGCGCACATGCGTGCCGCCACAAAGCTCGGTCGAGAAATCCCCCATCTGCAACACACGGACTTCATCCCCGTACTTGTCGCCGAAGAACGCGAGCGCGCCGGCACGAATCGCGTCGTCGAACTTCATGATCCGTGCCGAAACCTCGGCATTGCGGCGAATCTCGCGGTTGACGAGCGCCTCGACCTTCCTGATTTCCGCGTCGGTCAACGGCTCGTTGTGGGCGAAATCGAAGCGCGTCCGATCGGGGTCGACGAGGGAGCCTTTCTGCTGCACGTGCGGACCGAGAACCTGGCGCAGCGCGGCGTGCATCAGGTGGGTCGCGGAGTGATTCCACGCGGCGCTCGCGCGCGCCACCGGATCGACACGGGCCTTCACGGACTCACCGACTCGCAACCGGCCGGTGGTCAGCCGCCCCTGGTGTCCGAAGACTTCCGCCTGGATCTTCTGCGTATCGTCGACGATGAACGTCCCTCCGGACCCGACCAGCTCGCCACGGTCTCCGACCTGGCCGCCCGACTCCGCGTAGAACGGCGTCCGATCGAGCACGACTGCGGCTGTCTCGCCGGACTGGATCTCCTCGACCTGCGTGCCCTCGCGGTAGATCGCGACGACCGTGCCCGCGGCCTCGAGTGTCTCGTAGCCACAGAACTCGGTCGGTTCGCCGTGATATTCGACACCAGCGGTCATCTTGAACTTCGACGCGGCGCGCGCCTGCTCGCGCTGACGTTGCATCGCTGCCTCGAACCCGGCGTGGTCGACCATGATGCCGCGCCCGCGCGCGATGTCGGCGGTGAGATCGACCGGGAACCCGAACGTGTCGTACAGCTGGAACACGGTCTCTCCGTCGAGCATCCGGTCCTCGCGCATCAAAGCGCCTTCGAGGACTTTCATTCCGTGCTCGAGCGTTTCCCCGAAGCGTTCTTCCTCGGCGCGCAACACCTCCTTCGTACGCTCCTGCGCCTTCGGCAGCTCCGGATAGGCCGGACCCATCACGCGCCCCAGATCATCCACCAGTCGGTAGAAGAACGGCTCCTTCCGTCCGAGCTGGTAGCCATGTCGCAGCGCGCGGCGGATGATGCGCCGGAGCACGTAGCCTCGCCCCTCGTTCCCCGGAATCACACCGTCGACGATCAGGAACGCGCACGCGCGGATGTGATCTGCGATCACCTTCAGCGAGTCGTCGGCGAGGTCGCGTGTACCGGTCTCGCGTGCCGCGGCCTTGATCAGATCCTGAAAGAGATCGATCTCGTAGTTCGAATGCACGCCTTGCAGCACGGCCGCGATGCGCTCCAGGCCCATTCCCGTATCCACGGAAGGCTTCGGCAGCGGGTGCATCACACCCGCCTCGTCGCGGTTGAACTGCATGAACACCAGGTTCCAGATCTCGATGTACCGATCTCCGTCGGCATCCGCGGAGCCAGGTGGGCCGCCCGGGACGCCCGCGCCGTGGTCCCAGAAGATCTCCGAGCACGGTCCGCACGGACCGGTGTCGCCCATCTGCCAGAAATTGTCGCTCTGATACTTCCCCGCTCCGGGCTTGTCGCCGATCCGCACGACGCGGCCGGCCGGCACCCCTATTTCCCGGGTCCAGATCTCGTAGGCCTCGTCGTCGGTCTCGTACACGGTGATCCACATCCGCTCGCCCGACAGTCCCCAGACCTTCGTGAGCAGCTCCCATGCGTGGCGGATCGCATCGCGCTTGAAGTAGTCCCCGAAGCTGAAGTTGCCGAGCATCTCGAAGAACGTGTGGTGCCGGGCCGTGTACCCGACGTTCTCGAGGTCGTTGTGCTTGCCGCCTGCCCTCAGGCACCGCTGTGCGGTGGTCGCGCGGTTATACGATCGGCTCTCGCGGCCCAGGAAAACGTCCTTGAACTGGACCATTCCCGAGTTCGTGAAAAGCAGGGTCGGATCGTTCGCCGGCACAAGCGGACTCGACGCCACGACGGTGTGACCGTGGCGGGCGAAGAAGTCCAGAAAACTGGCGCGTATGTCGGCGGATTTCATGACCACAAGCAGCTACTCCGGCCCCCCTGGCCCGAACCCGGGGAGCTGGCCTCAAATAGTTGAAAGAATGTGATTTTCGCCGGAATCGCGGGGCGATGCAATGACCGACGGCGTCGGGCGAGTGCTCAGGTCTGCGTAGGGCCCGTCGCCGCGCGTTCGGCGACCAGCCCGAATCGGTTGGGCCGCCCGAGCAGGAGCCAGCCCAGCTCGTCGAGCAGGGACCGGTCCAGGGCATCAGCGCGGACGACGAAAGCGGACGCACCGAACCACTCGAGATTGCGCGCCTCGACGCGCACCAGCGATCCGGCATAGTCGGCCGCGAGCCGCACCTCGACGCGTATCTCGCCGAGCACGCGAAACACGGCGCCCGTCATTTCGCGCTGGGCGTTGCGCACCTTCGAAATCGTGTGGCGCAGTGCGCATTCGTTGAGGTGCTCGACGAACGGTCGCACCGATTCGCTCGGCCGCTCGAATCGAAACTGCTGCGGAGCGAAGCAGTTGACGGTCAGCGTGATCGATTCGAGGAGCGAATCCGGGCCCTCGCCGGACGTCTGATACCCGGTGAACGCCTCGGTCACCGTCACATCGCGAAACGTCTCGGTCACGAACGCGTACTCGCGCTGTATCGCGGGGCGCAACGTTCCCACGTAGCGGGCGAATTCCTGCAGGTACGCCAGCGCCGTACGCATGCGGACATCGAGGTCGCGCGTGGCAGCCGCGGAGCGTGACACCGCCGGATTGCGTGATCCGTCCGCCCCGGCGCGGCGCTTGAGCTCGGCGAGCAGCCCTGATTCGAACACTTCTCCCGGTCTGCCGGCAACCCCGGTCGGCACGGCATCGCCCATCGTATCCGGCTCGTCCGGTACAGGCGCAGCACGGGGTGTGCCGGGCGTCGGCAGGATGAGTGTCACCGGCTCGTCGGGGTCGAGGGATCGATTCAGCATCTTGTAGTGCCGCAGGTCGTTGACCACACCCGCACCGCGCGGGTAGCGCTGCGCCGCGTCCTTGCGCATGGCACGCGCAATGATCGCCTCGAACGCCTTCGGGGCATGCGGGGCAAGGTCCCGCAGCGGCGCCGGATCGCCGTCCACGATGTCCTTCATGAGTCTGACGAGATCGCCCTTCCCGGATGCGCCGAACGGGCACACGCCGGTCACGAGCTCGTAGAGGAGCACGCCGAGGGAATAGATGTCGCTCCGCCCGTCGACCTGCTGCCCTCTCACCTGCTCGGGCGACATGTATCGCGGCGAGCCGAGCACGGTGCCGACCTTGGTGCGCGACGCATCCTCGAGACGCGCGACGCCGAAATCGGTGATCTTCACCAGGCCCCCCGATGTCAGCATGATGTTGGCCGGCTTGATGTCGCGATGGACCACGCCGTGCGTGTGGGCGTAGTCGAGCGCCTCTGCGATCTGCGCACCGATGTCGGCGATCGTGAACGCCGGAAAACGGTTCCCGGCGGAGATCATGTCGCCGAGCGTGCGGCCTGCAATGAGCTCCATCACGATGTAGGCATCCTCGCCCTCGGCTCCCGCGTCGAAAATGGTCACGATGTTCGGGTGGCTCAGGCGTCCGGCCGCGCGCGCCTCGCGCAGGAAACGCGCGCGCGCCTCGGGATCGAAATCGAAGTGCTCGGCTTCGACCGTCTTGATCGCCACGGGTCGCCCGATCAGCGGGTCGATCGCCTTCCACACGACCCCCATCGCGCCACGTCCGAGCTCGGAGTCGAGCTCGAATCTTCCGATCGTCCGCTTTACGTCGTCCGCCATCGATCCAATGCCAATATGCTCCCAGCCGCGAATTCTCGCACTTCGGGCGGTTCGTCGGTGGATGGCCGGTCGAGCGACTCGGCGCGTGCGCCGGGTCAAGCGCTCACGACAAGCTCACTCCGAGCAGGCTTCCGAAACCGTACGTCAGGGCGCCCGCGGCGGCACCGATCGCGAGCATGCGCAGCCCGTCACGCACCGCGCTGCGCCCGGTGAACAGGCTGATGATCGCTCCGACCCCGAACAGCGCCACACCAGTCATGCCGATCGAGGTCAGTAGTGCCGCGCCGCGCACGAGCACGAGGAACGGGAGGAGCGGCACGAGCGCTCCGATCGCAAATGAGAGGAACGAGGCAATCGCCGCGCCCCACGGCGAGCCGAGTTCGTCGGGATTGAGCCCGAGCTCCTCACGCGCCAGGGTGTCGAGCGCGTTTTCCGGATCGGCGATCAAACGATCCGCCAGCTCCACAGCTTCTGCGCGTGGCAGACCGCGCGCGGCGTAGATCAGCGCGAGCTCCTCGGCCTCCTCGTCGGGATATTGTGCCAGCTCCTTTCGCTCCAGCCCGATCTGGTACTCGAACATCTCGCGCTGTGAACGCATCGACACATATTCGCCCGCCGCCATCGAGAATGCGCCCGCCAGGAGCCCGGCAACACCGGAGAGAACAATTACGGTGCTGCCCGACGACGCGCCGGCCACGCCCAGAATGAGGCTGCAATTGGAGATCAAACCGTCGTTCACGCCGAATACAGCCGCGCGAAGGTTCGCGCCGGACTGAACGCCGCGATGCCGCGCTTCGGACTCTTCCATCGAAACCGGATGCGGGTGCCCGAGCACGGGCTGCGTGTAGATCGAAAGTCCGCGCACCTTCATCGCCGCCAGCACGGTGCGCAGCGCACGCGGACCGTAGCGCCTGACCAGCCGCTCGACGATCCGGGTGCGCATGTCAGGTCGATACTCGGGCAGCGTCGCGTCTGCTTCCCCCGCGAGATCCGCCCAGATGCGCGCCTGGTTCTCCGCTTCACCGGCCAGCTCGCGAAAGAGTCCGCCACGCACCGAAGTCTTCTCGACTTCGGCGATCACGCGGTAGAGGTATGCCGAGCGCTTCTCCTCAACCCAGCCGGACAGCGGCGATTCGGACGACATGAATAAGCGGCTAGCTAACTCGAGCTGCGCGGGCGAATCGCATCGCCCGCCTCGTCAATTGACCGGGAACAGCCACGCCGGACGCGAAGCATCCAGCAGGATCAGGGCAATCAGGCCGCCCGAGATCGAGACGTTCTTCCAGAAGAGAAGGAATTGGACGAAGTCGATGGTGCCGGCGCGCACCATGAAGCGCAGGTGGTAGATGATGCTCGCGGGAACCGTGAAAATGATCCAGGCCACCGCAGCCGCCCACGCGTAGTAGTCGAATATGAGCATTGCGGCTCCGACGAACTCGAGCGCCAGCACCCAGGGCAGTACGAAACGGGGGAACGGGATGCCGTGCTCCGTCATCTCGCCGACCGTCCGGTCGAAATGCTTCGCCTTGTACCACCCTGCTGCGATCCAGATGCCGCACGAGAGCACACGCGCGGCGAGATAAGCGGATTCGGCTCCGGTCATTTGTGCTCCTCCCTAGGGTGGGCGATGATATCACCGGTCATACAACGGATCGCATCAACACGGGAGCGTCGACGTGAGCGCAGCGAGCGAGACAATGAGCGAAAAGGTGGCCTGGGTCACCGGTGCGGGCAGCGGCATCGGGCAGGCTGCGGCAATCGAGCTTGCGCGCGCGGGCGCCTTGGTCGTCGCCTCGGGACGTCGATCGGAGGCGCTGGAGGACACGCGCCAACGCATCACGCACGCTGGCGGCCGCGTAGAGAAGATGCCGCTCGACGTTTCCGATCGGAAGCAGGTGCACCACGCCGCTCACGAAATCATCGAGCGGCATGGGCGCATCGACATTCTCGTGAACGCCGCCGGCTTGAACGTGCCCAAACGGCACTGGAGCGACATGGCCCCGGAAAGCTGGGACCACGTCCGCGGCGTCAATCTGGACGGTCCGTTCTACTGCGCCGCAGCCGTGCTACCGGCGATGCGCGAGCGGCGCGGGGGACTCGTGATCAACATTTCCTCGTGGTTCGGGCGTTACGACGGCTACCTCGCCGGCCCCGCCTACAACGCGAGCAAAACGGCGATGGCGGCGATGTCCGCCTCGCTCAACATAGAGGAAGGCGTGAACGGCATCCGCTCGTGCGTGATCTTCCCCGGTGAGGTCGCGACCGACATTCTGAAAGTCCGCCCGGTCAAGCCGAGCTCCGAGGAAATCGCGCGGATGTTGCGACCAGCGGATCTGGGCCGCCTCGTGCGCTTCCTCGCCGAAACGCCGCCGCACATGTGCGTCAACGAGATCGTCGTCTCGCCGACCTGGAACCGCATGATTCTCGGCGGCGCGGATCTTCAGCTTGCGCCGAAGACGAGTTAGCGGATCGCGAATTTCCCCTCCTCCTTGATGAGGGGTGGCGCGAAGCGCCGGGGTGGTGCGCTGAATTGGATCGAAGGCCGACAACCACCCCGCCCGCTGCGCGGGCACCCCTCCGTGAAAAGGAGGGGACAATAACACGCGCTGCGCCTGCAGCCGCGCTATCGCAATCCGCTCGCCTTGGCCTGCGCGTGGGCAACCGCCGACTGATCCTTCTCGGCGAGCCCATGCGCGACCGCGCCGATCAGCCGCTCGCGCCAGACATTGGCGCTCGGAAGCGGCACCGCAACGTCCTCCGCCGCGTCGAGCGCGAGGTTCGCGTCCTTGAGCCCCAGAATCGCGGTAATGCCGATGCGATCGTAGTCCTCGTCGGCAATGATCTTGCCGTAGCCCTTGTAGGCGGGACAGGCGAACAGCACGTCGGTGAGAACCTCGTAGAAGAGCTGGCGCGCCACGCCGTACTTCTCCACGAGCACGAATCCCTCGCCGAGCGCCTCGATCGCGCAACCGAGGACCATGTTGTGCGCAACCTTGATCGCGGCTGCAGTGGTGTGATCGGTTCCGGCCTCGTACGTTTTCCGGCCGATGACGTCGAACAGCGGCCGGCAGCGGGCGACGGCATCGGCGGGGCCTGCCGCAAAAATGCCGATCTGGCCCGTGGCTGCGACCTCCGGGCGGCCCTGCACCGGCGCAGCGACGAAGAGGAGGCCCGCGTCCGCATGCGCCCGGCTGATCTCGCGTGTCATGGTAACGCTGTGCGTGCCCATCGCCACGTGGATCGCCCCCTTCGGCATCGATGCGAGCAAGCCGCCTGCGCCGCGCGTCACCTCTTCGAGGGCCTCGTCGTGGGCGAGCATGGTAATCACCACTTCACGACCCTCGCACGCGGCTGCGATCGACTTCACGATCCTCGCGCCCACTTTGCCGAGCGCCGCGGCCTTTTCCGCGGTGCGGTTGTAGACCAGAAGATCGTGGCCCGCCCCGACCACCCGGCCCGCGATTCCCTGGCCCATGCGGCCCAGCCCGATGAATCCGACTCTCATGTGCTGCTCCCGATGTTCAAGTGTTCACGTCAGCTCGCCCTGCACCCATTCCAGCTCGCTCACCACATAGTCGGTGATGTCGCCGGTCTTGAGGTGATCGGGCAGGACGTCCCAGGTATAGGTCTCGATCTCGACCTGATCCGAGACCGGGTCCGCCTTGTGCACCTTGAGCGCTTCCTCGATCGCCGAGCGGGTTGTCTTGAAGTCGCCGAGATCCTCCAGGAACACGGGAACGTGGAAATGAATCCGCCATTCACGCGGGCCGGGATCGCGCTCAAACGCCTCGAACGCCTGCGGCAGATCGATGAACTGCCGCGACTTGCCGTCCTTGTGCTCGATCGTCTGATGGAGGTACACCGGATCGTCGTAGGCCTTGAGCGCGTTCACGATGTCCCGGTTGACTTCGGGAATCCGGACCGCCGCCGCCGCCTGGAGTTTGAACACTGGAATGCCCGCGCTCTTCAGGGATTTCAGCGAGTCAGCTATGTTCTCGTACTCGACCGCCTGGTGGCAGATATCGTAGACCGTCCCGAGATGTCGACGCAGCGCGTCGTGCGCCTGTTTCGTCGAGCGGCCGGTTGCCTTCGCAAGTGTCGCGGCGGACGCGTCCGTATAGAGATGATTCTTGAAGTAGTCGAGGACCTCGGTGGTCAGCTCCAGGAAGCAGGCCGGTTCCGGTTCGAGCGCGAGTTTCACCCACCTGCCGGTGCGTTCTTCGAGCTTCACCAGGTGCGCAACGGTCTTGAGCACCTGCCTGGTGTAGGCATCGACGACTTCGCTTCCGGTCACGCGCGGCTTGAAGCCGCAGGGCGGGCTCTGGATGGATGGGGCAACCCCTTCCGGCGCGACCTCCGCCAGGATGTCGGCGACCATCATCGTGTAGTTCGCCCGCTCGTCGCTGCGCCAGTCGGGCTCGTAGACGAGTTCCTTGACGGGCTCGCCCTTGAACGGGCCGTGCGGAAAGGCGTTCGCCGTGAACAGGTACATGTCGTTGCTGGCGAGAAACTCCTTGAGCTTCTCGCGCTCATCTGGATCGCCGGTCAGCGTCTCGGCCGACTTACCGGAGATTCGCAGCGAGACACCAAACCGCTTGTCCGGCGAAAAGCGCTTCTTCACGGCCGGAACGTAGCGCGTGAGGCTGTCCCACATTTCTGGCCAGGTGTCCCCGGGGTGAACGAGCGTCGAGTACGTCAGATGGCCGAGCTTGCCGCCTAGATCCATGTCCTGCCCCTTCGAGTGAATGAGTGCTTGCGCGGCGCCGTTGGGCCGGCCGCGCAAGGAGTCGTCGGTCGGCCGCGCGTCAGCCCACTTTCCTGGCCTTACCCGTCCCTGCGGACTTGATGATCGCCTCGGTGACCGCCGCACCGTGGATCACCTCCTGCGTCGTGATCGGATAGGGCGGACCACCTTCCGCGGCCCGGGCGAACGCCTCGAGCGCGGCGCGCGACGTATCGTAGGCGTCCGCCTCCCAGGTCTCGGCAGGCCCTTTCACGGGCTGGAAGGTGCAGGTGCCGAAAAGGCGCGTGCGTCGCTCCTCCGAGGACGCGCCGGCCACATGGGTCACGCCGTCGTACCGGATCCAGCCGTGCGAGCCGTAGACCTGCAACCTGAAACAGCCTCCGGTCGCCATCATGGTCGAGAGGTAGGCGGACATGCCGTCCTTCATGCGGAACAGGACCGAGGTCGTGTCGTCCGTCGGGATCTGGACCGCGCGCCGCATGCTCATGCAGTAGACGTCCTCGACTTCCCCGAAATTGTCGATGAGCGCGTCGACGAAATGCACACCCATCGGCGTCAGTCCTCCGCAGGGTGTCTCTTCCGGGTTGGCGCGCCAATGCTCGGGTTTGAGAAGGAGCGCGTTTGGTGAGCTCATCGTGCCCTCGACGTGCAGGATCGTGCCGAGCGCGCCGCTCCGGACCCGCTCGCGCAGGTCCGTCATGGTGGGGTGCAAGCGTCGGTTGTATCCCAGGCCGAGCGTCACGCCTTTCTTCTGCACCGCCTTGACGGCGCGCATCGCCTCGGTCTTGGTCAACGCGATCGGCTTCTCGCAGAAAACGTGCCTGCGCCTGCGCGCGGCCGCGATGATCTGCTGGACATGCATCGAATGCGGCGTGGCGAGCACCACCGCGTTGATCTTGCGGTCCTTGAGCACTTCCTCATAGGTCCCGCGCAAGGCGAAGCCGTGGGCCCGGGCAAACTCCTCTATCTCCGGCGTGACGGTGCGCGTCGTGCCGGCGACGAACCGGATCGCGTCGCTGCCCTGTACGGCCTCCACGAGCGTCTTGCCCCACCAGCCGAGTCCAACGATTGCGGCGTTGATCATGAATCCCCCGTTAAATTTGGTTGTCGTCTACGTCGCCGCCGTGCGCTTTTTCGCTGAGCGAGGCGTTCACGGCGCCTGCCACGAAGATCAGTCGAGCGCGCCGGACCAGTCGCGCGTCTCGATGATCTCGCGCATGCGCTTGAGGAAGGCCGCCGAATAGGCGCCGTCGAATGCGCGATGATCGAAGGACTGCGCGAGCACGCCTATCGGGCGAATCGCGATCGCGTCTCCCGCGGCGCTCTCGATGACCACCGGTTTCTTGCGCACCCCATCGGTGGAGAGGATCGCGACCTGCGGCTGATTGATGATGGGCGCCGTGATGAGCGTGCCGAACGGCCCGGAATTCGAAATGGTGTAGGTGCCGCCCGCAAGGTCGTCCGGAACAATCGAGCCGCTCCGCGCCCGCTCTGCGAAAGCGTGGATCGCACGCGCCAACTCGGCGACGGACTTCTCCCCGGCATCCCGGATCACCGGCACCATTAGCCCCTCGAATCCGAGATCCACCGCAATGCCAAGATGCACCTGCGGGTGCACGACGAGGTTGTCGCCGTCGATGGACGCGTTGATCCTGGGAAATTCGCCGATCGC
>JBAVOG010000709.1:0-1782 GCA_049691875.1 Burkholderiales bacterium
CTTCCCCTTCCGCCAGACGCGTGGGCGTGTAGTCCAGGGCCTCATAGAAGCCGTAGCGGCCGCGCGCGCCGATGGCAGCGAGCCGGACGAAGTTGCGCGCCGCCGTTCCCGGATCGACCATGGACGCGAGCGCCGTCGCGTACGGCGCGACGACGGCGTTCCCGCCGAGACCGCGTTTCAGTCCCAGACCCGGAACACCGAAGTTCGAATACTGATAGGTGTGCTCCAGGTTGCGGACGTTGTAGGCGGATTCCGAGATCCCCCAGGGCACGTCGAGCGTGGCGCCATAGCTCACCTGCCGGCGCACGACGAGGCGGCTCGTTTCCTCGAGCAGGCTGCCGGCCGGTGCGCGCATCACGAGCGACGGCATCAGGTATTCGAACATCGATCCCGACCAGGAGATCAGCGCTGCGCCGCGTCCCAGCGGTGTGACGGCGCGCCCGAGCCGGAACCAGTGCCGCCACGGGACGTCGCCCTTGGCGATCGCCACGAAGCTCGCGAGGCGCGCCTCGGAGGCGAGCAGGTCGTAGCAGCTTGGGTCGAGACTGCCCTCCGCGACCCGGTAGCCGATCGCAAGCAGCTTGCGGTCCGGGTCGAGAAGAAAGCGGAAATCCATGGCGCCGGCCATCGCTCGGGCGGTCGCCTCGAGCGTCGCGAGGCGCCGCTCCGTGGAGCGGGCAGCGTCGCCAGCAGATGCGACGTCGTGTCGGTGACTCTCGATCGACGCGAAGGTCGCCTCCGCCCAGTACAGCATCTCGGCGCCGGCGGCGTCGCCGCGTTCGCTGGCAAGTGTGCGGGCGATGTCGGCCATCGTGACGGCGTGCGGCGCGACTTTCGCCAATCGGGTACCGATGTCCTCGGGTGGCATCGGTGCCCGGCGGAGCGCGGCAGTCAGCGCATCGAGCGCATCGCCGAGCTGCTGCCGCGTGATCGTCTGCGTCCGCCGGTCGTCGGGAAGCCCTTGCAGGGATTCGCGCGTGAGGGCGAGCGAGTCTTCGATGCCAGAAAGCATCTCGCGATCCGCGACCGGGCGGTCGATCCACTCCCGGCAGGCATTCGCAAGCGCGATCAGATGCCCGGCCAGATTGCCACTATCCACCGACGAGACGTACCGCGGGTCGAGCGGTCGAAGATCCCGCGTGTCGTACCAGTTGTAGAAGTGGCCGCGGAACCGCTGCAGACCGTCCATCGCGGCGAGCGTCGCCTCCAACCGGTCCACGGTCTCGGTCGTCCCCGCCCACCCGAAGTCGCGGGCGCTGGCTGCGGCGAGAAGGTAGAGGCCAAGATTGGTGGGGGAGGTCCGGTGCGCGACGATCGGATTCGGGTCTTCCTGGAAATTGTCCGGCGGGAGCATGTGGTCCGCTGCCGTCACGAATGTCTCGAAGTAGCGCCAGGTGCGGCGCGCGATCCGCCGCAAAGCGTGCGCGTCTGTCTCCGAGACCGGCACACGACCCGCCACGAGCGGCGATAGACTCGCCCAGCGCGCAATGGCCGGCGCAGCGAGCCACGCGAGCACGAACGGAGCCGCCATCGGCCAGGCGTCGCCCCCGACCCACCAGACGGCGATCGCAGCGACGATGCCGATGGCGACACCACCGCTCATTTGCCGATAGAACCCCGCGATGTCGAGTCTGGGGCCTATCGTCGCCTGCGCCGCCGTGACCCAGTCGAGCAGGTGCCGGTGACTGACGAGCAGGCGAAACAGCGTCCGTCCGATCGCATCGGTCATCAGCCAGGCCTGATGCGCGAGGAAGACGACCAGCAATGCGGTCTGGGCCAACG
>JBAVOG010000710.1:0-7067 GCA_049691875.1 Burkholderiales bacterium
GTCGGTGTCGGTCCGCGGATGCGGGTGCGGATGCGGATGAGCGTGCGCGCGCACCGGAGGAAGCCCGAACGGGCGTCCCGTTTCGGCTTCGACTTCGACGTAGCGCTCGTGCGTGTGGGAATGCACCGGGCCCTCGGCGCCACCGAACAGCCGCCGCGACTCGTGCGGGGCGAGGTACGGGACGATCTCGCCGCCCGGCACGAACTCGTAGCGGATGCCTTCGAACCGATGCGTGTTCATCACCGACGACATCACCTTGCGGTCCACGGTGAGCGGCACGTACACGCGGCCTTCCTTGACGAGGGCGGGCCAGTGCTGGTTGCCGAGCGCGTGGCCGAGCTCGACGCAGGTGCGCAGCGCGATGTCCGGCGCGACTCCCGCCAGCGCATCGAGATGGATGATCATCACATCGCGCAGGCTGATCCGCGCGACCACGGCGCGGGCCGCCGGCTCGTCCCAGAGCAGCACGTCGCCATCGCGCATGAAGGTGCCGCGGTCGAGCGACACGGCGACCTCGACCCCGCTCTCCGTCTTCTTGCGGAAGCGGTTCTTCTGCGCTTCCCAGTGGTCGAGTGCCAGCGCGTCCACGGCCGCGGTAGACAGGCGTGCTGCCCACTCCGGGTCGCCGGCGTTGCCCAGCACGGCTTCGACGAGAACCATTGCCGGCACGTCAGCTGAAGAAATACTTCTGGTTCAGCGAAACCGTCGTCAGGGGCGCAACGGTGGCGTGCTTGCCGTCCACGGTGACCGCGAAGGTCTCCGGGCTGACCTCGATTTTCGGCGTCCCCGAATTGCGAACCATGTCGCGCTTCCCGACCTTGCGGGTGTTCTTCACCGCGATCACCTGACGATCGAGGCCGAGGCGCTTCTTGATCCCCGCGGAATGAGCGGCGCCCGACACGAAGGTGATGCAGCTGTCGGCCAATGCGCGGCCGAAGGTGCCGAACATCGGGCGATAGTAGACCGGCTGGGGCGTGGGCAGCGACGCGTTCGGGTCGCCCATCAGCCCCCAGCTGATGACGCCGTTCTTGATCACGAGCTTCGGCTTGGCGCCGAAGAATCCGGGCTCCCACAGCACCAGGTCCGCGATCTTGCCGACCTCGACCGAGCCGAGGACGTGCGAGATGCCGTGCGCGATCGCCGGGTTGATGGTGATCTTCGCCACGTAGCGCAGGACGCGGAAGTTGTCGTTGCCCTTGGCGTCTTCCGGCAACTTCCCGCGCCCGGTCTTCATTGCGTCGGCGGTCTGGATGGTGCGCAGCCAGCATTCGCCGATACGACCCATCGCCTGCGAATCGCTGGACATCATCGAGATCACGCCGAGGTCGTGCAGCACGTTCTCGGCGGCGATCGTCTCCGCGCGGATACGGCTCTCGGTGAACGCCACGTCCGACGGGATGTCGGGACTCAGGTGGTGGCACACCATGATCATGTCGTAGAGCTCCGCCTGCGAATTGATGCCGTAAGGGAGCGTGGGATTGGTCGAGGAGGGCAGCACGTTGGGCAGCCCCGATACCTTGATGATGTCCGGCGCATGGCCCCCGCCGGATCCCTCCGTGTGGAACGAATGAACGGTCCGGCCTTCGAACGCCGCGATGGTGTCCTCGACGAAACCGGACTCGTTGAGCGTGTCGGTGTGTATGCACACCTGCACGTCCATCTCGTCGGCGACCGTGAGCGCCGAGCGCAGGACCGCCGGGGTGGTGCCCCAGTCCTCGTGGCACTTGAAGCCGACCGCGCCGGCCTCGACCTGCTCGGCGAGCGCCGCCTTGCCGTGCCCATGGCCCTTGCCGAGGATGCCGACGTTGACCGGCCAGCCCTCGAAGGCGCGCAGCATCGTCCGGATGTTCCCCGGCCCTGGCGTGACGGTCGTCGCATTCGAGCCGTCCGAGGGACCCGTGCCCCCGCCGATCAGCGTGGTGGTTCCGTTCGACAGCGCCGCGTACGCCTGCTGCGGCGAGATGAAATGGATGTGCGTATCGATGCCGGCGGCAGTCAGGATCAGGTGCGAACCGGAAATCGCGTCGGTGGCAAGGCCGCACTCCAGCCCCGGCGTGATCCCGTCCATCGTCTGGGAATTGCCGGCCTTGCCGATGGCACTGATGCGGCCATCCTTGATGCCGACGTCGGCCTTCACCACCCCGAGCACGGCGTCGATGATCGTCACGTTGGTGATCACCAGGTCCGGGGCGCCGCCCTTGCGCGTGATCCGGTTGTCCATGCCCATGCCTTCGCGCAGGCTCTTGCCGCCGCCGAAGACGATCTCGTCGCCGGACGGTCCGCGCAGATCGCGTTCGATCTCGACGAAGAGTCCCGTATCACCCAGGCGTATCCGATCGCCCACCGTCGGGCCGAACAAGCCGACGTATTCATTGCGTGAGATCGATGCCATCGAGGTCCTCGCGTGTAGAGTGCCGGGCTGCCTAGCGCTTGCCGGATTTCTTGGCTGCAGGCGAGCGGAATCCGCGCTTCGCGGCCAGCGCCACCGCCTTGGTCTTGCGTGGCTCGGCGGTCTTGCCCGTCGTGGTGCCATCGACCAGGTTGTTGAAGCCGTACACGGCGCGCTTGCCGCCGAAGGGAACCACCTTGACCTCGCGCTCGTCGCCCGGCTCGAATCGCAGTGCCGTGGACGCCGGGATATTGAGGTGCTGCCCGAAGGCCGCCTCGCGATCGAACTCCAGCGCGCGATTGGCCTCGAAGAAGTGGAAGTGCGAGCCCACCTGCACCGGGCGGTCACCTGTGTTGCGCACGGTCAGCGTGGTCACCGGAAGCTTTTCGTGGAACGCGACCGGCTCCTTCCGGCATACGTAGCCGCCCACCGGCACGTCGGCCGTGGCCGGATCGACATCGGCGGCGAGGCTGGGGAATTGCTTGGTGCTCGGCATTTGCTACGCTCCTCTTGCGCCGGTCACTGGATGGGGGAGTGCACCGTCACGAGGCGACTGCCGTCGGTGAACACCGCCTCGACCTGCACCATCGGAATCAGATCGGCGATGCCATCCATGACGTCGGCTTTGGTGAGCGCAGTGCGTGCCTCCTTGGCTACCTCCTCGATCGTCTTGCCGGCGCGTGCACCGTCGAGGGCGGTTGCGGAGATGACCGCGACGGCTTCGGGGTAGTTGAGCTTCAGGCCCTTCGCTTTGCGCTTCAGCGCCACGTCCGCCATCATGTAAATGAGGAGCTTGTCGAATTCCCGGGGGGTGAGCTGCATTCGCGTTCTCCTGCTCGCGAGACACTGTTTCCTGCTTGGTCTTCTTGTTTAGTCTTCTTGCTTAGTGCACGCAACTGATCTTAGGATCTATCGCGGTGACCGTCAACAGAATGACCGAGCACCTCTGCATGGACATATTCTTGAAACACGGTTTCGCCAGCTCGGCGATTCGGGCAAGGCCGAAAGGGGGCGCTTACCGATGACCGCCAGACCGACGGGGAATGCAGTCGACAAGAATGCGACGGAAAATTCGCATCAGCTTCCCGACACGGTCATATTGCTTGTCGTCGCGCTGTATGCGGCGTCGTTCGTCGTATTCGGATTCCTCGTCGACTCGCCCGCCGCCATCGTGCACGGGCTCGTCGCAATAGTGACGTCGCGGGATACCCTCCTCACCGATTACTTCGGCGTCGGGGGAATCGGCGCCGGCTGCGTGAATGCCGGGCTCCTCACGCTCTGTTCGTGCCTGGTCTATTACAAGGCGCGCGCGAAGATGAGCGGTGCGGCGGTCGCATGCCTCTTTCTGGTGCTCGGATTCGGGTTGTTCGGAAAGAATCTTCTCAACATCTGGGCCATCGTCCTCGGCGTCTACCTGTATTCCCGGTTCAGGCGGGAACCGTTCGCGACCAACATCAACGTCGCGTTCTTCGGCGCCGCGCTCGCGCCCATCTTCTCGGAGATCCTGTTCAGCACGTCCCTGTCGCTCGCGATCAGTCTGCCGCTCGCGGTGCTCACGGGGCTTCTGATGGGATTCATCCTGGCGCCTGCGGCGGCCCAGCTCTTCAAGGCGCACATGGGATTCACCCTGTACAACATGGGATTCACCGCCGGCCTCGTGGGAACCCTGATCGTGGCCCTCTACAAATCGTACGGCTTCGTCCCGGACCCGGTGTTCATCTGGACCACGGGAAACAATGTCCTGCTCGGCGGCTTTCTGACCGTGCTGTTCGCTTCGATGATCGGCGTCGGGTTCTACTGGGACAGGGCGATCCTCTCCAGGGAGATGGAGCTGATGCGCACGTCGGGCCAGTCGCCGACCGACTTCATCGCACTCGTCGGATTCGGCCCGACGCTCGCCAACATGGGCGTGTGCGGAGCAATCGGCATGGCCTACATCCTGATCGTCGGCGGCGAACTGAACGGACCCGTCATCGGCGCAATTTTCACGATCGTCGGCTTCGCGGCGTTCGGCAAGCATCCGCGGAACATCGTTCCGATCATGGCCGGCGTTTTCCTCGGTTCGCTGGCGAAACCGTGGGGCACCGACGATCCGTCGATCCTGCTCGCCGCGCTTTTCGGAACGACGCTTGCGCCGATCGCGGGGCGCTTCGGGTGGCACTGGGGCATCGTGGCGGGATTCGTGCATTCGTCTGCGGCGCTCACCGTCGGGCCGCTGCACGCCGGCCTCAATCTCTACAACAACGGCTTCGCCGCCGGCATCGTCGCCTCGGTGCTCGTGCCCGTGATCATGGCTATCCAGTCCAGAACGAAGCCGGATGGCGAAGCGCGAGGACAGCAGGGATCAAATGCCGCTGCCGCGAAGAATGACAAATAAGGCTTGGGGACCGATGCGAACATGTCCATTCCCCACCAGAACTGGGCCCCCCCAATCATGATCATCTCCACGTATCGCTCCCCCGCCGCGCTGCTGCTCGCCGCCGCCTTGATTGCGCCCGGCGCAGTCTTCGCGCAGGCGGCGCCGTCCCTCACCGAGTGCGCGGCGATCGACGCAGATAGCGAGCGCCTCGCGTGTTACGACCGCGCTGCGGGACGCGAATCCACTCCGCCGGCAGGTGAAAAGCCGCGGACTTCGGAACCGCCTCCGGTCGTCGGCGACGGGTCCGCGCCGGCCGAGGGCGCGTTTCGCGCGTCGGCATCGCTGATCGACGCCGCATGGGGATTCAACCCGGATTCCGATCGGTATCTCATCGAGCTGTACAACCAGAACTACTTCCTGTTCGGTCGCTACACGAACAACCTCAACACCGCGCCCTACGCGCCGCTCTTCCAGGCCGCCGGTCAGCCGCAGAACCTCGACGACGTCGAGGCCAAGTTCCAGATCAGCTTCAAGATGCGGCTGTGGACGACCGACGACCGGCGGTGGGGCGTGTGGGCCGCGTACACGCAGCAGAACCAGTGGCAGGTATACAACGGCGACACCTCGCGCCCGTTCCGGGAAACCAACTACATGCCGGAACTGTTCGTGAGCTACCGGCCCGGGGTCGACCTCGGCCGCGGATTCAAGTGGAACCTCCTCAACGTCGGCTACACGCACGAGTCGAACGGCCGGAGCGACATCCTGTCGCGGAGCTGGGACCGGATCATCGCCACGTTCGGGGTCGAGCGCGAGGACTTCGCCGTGCTGGCCAAGGTCTGGTACGCTTTCAATTACAAGGAGGACAACCCGGACATCGCCGACTACTACGGCTACGGCAGCCTCACCGGGATCTACAAGTGGCGCGGCAACAGCCTCTCGCTGATGCTGCGCGGCAACCCCGGCACGGGCAAGGGTGCCGCGGAACTCACGTGGATGTCGCCGCGACTCCTCGGTCCGCTCCGCGCCTACGTCCAGGGATTCACCGGCTATGGCGAGAGCCTGATCGACTACAACTGGAACCAGCGCACGATCGGTATCGGCGTCGCGATCAACGACGCGCTGTAGCAGGCTAGATCGCGTCGGCGCGGCGCGATGCAAGGCATTTCACACGGTTCGATTGACGGGAGGACAGATGAGCGCGGTGATTGCGCGCGGAGCAGGCTTCCTGGGTCTGTGGGTGGTCCTGATCGGTTTCGATCCGGTCGATCTCGCCGTCGGCGTCGCCGCCACTGCTGCGGCGACCTGGACGAGCCTTCGGCTCCTTCCGCCGAGCGCGCATCGTCTGCACCTCGCCGCGCTGACCGGGTTCGGGCTGCGCTTCCTGTGGCAATCGGTCGTCGCCGGGGTCGATGTCGCGCGCCGCGCGTTCGACCCGCGGCTGCCGCTGCGGACCGGCTTCGTCGTCTATCCGACGCGGTTCCCACGCGGACCGGCGCGCAACACTTTTGCGTCCGTGACGAGCCTGCTGCCGGGCACGGTGCCGGTCCGGGACGACGCGCAGGGTCTCCACTATCACTGTCTTGACGTCGAGCAGCCGGTCGCAGCGCAGCTCGCGGCCGAAGAGGGTGCGGTGTCACGCGTGGTGCAGCAGGCCGCTCAGCCATGAGCGCGTTCCTCGCGGCGGCCGCGTTTTTCGTGCTGGCGACGGTTGCGCTGGGCCTGGTGCGCATTCTTCGCGGCCCCGGCGACGCCGATCGCATGATGGCAGCTCAATTGCTCGGTACCGGCGGCGTCGCGGTGCTGCTCCTGCTCGGTGAAGCGACCGGCCTGGGTGCAGTCGCGGACGTGGCATTGACGATCGCGCTCCTCGCGGCATTCGCCTCCATCATGTTCTTCAAGAGCGCGCCCGGGGCCCCGGGCGCGTCCGAAGACGACGCGGCCGATCGCGGATGAGTTTCCTCCTCGACCTCTTCACCATCGCGGCAGTGTCGGCGGGCGCGGTGTTCTTCCTCGCCGGCACCGTGGGCCTGCTCCGCTTTCCGGATGCGCTCACCCGGCTGCACGCCCTGACCAAGGCGGACAACCTGGGGGTGGGGCTGATCGTCCTCGGTCTGCTGCCGCGCGTCGATGGCGTGCTCGCCGGTCTCAAGCTGGTGTTCATCTGGCTCCTCGTGCTCCTCGCGAGCGCAGCGGCCTCCCAGCTCATCGCGCGCGTAGCGCGGCGCGCGGGTCCGCCCACATGATGGAAGCGCTCGACGCCGGCCTCGCCGTCCTTCTCCTGGCGCTCGCGCTCTGGACGGTCGTCGCGCGCGACACGTT
>JBAVOG010000711.1:0-5821 GCA_049691875.1 Burkholderiales bacterium
TGGGGGTATAGCTCAGCTGGGAGAGCGCTTGCATGGCATGCAAGAGGTCAGCGGTTCGATCCCGCTTACCTCCACCAACCAGACTTTCGGGTTTCTGTCCTCAGCAGCGATCCGCAGCAGTCCGGAAGTCCCCATCGTCTAGAGGCCTAGGACATCGCCCTTTCACGGCGCAAACCGGGGTTCGAATCCCCGTGGGGACGCCAGAAAATCAAGGCAGGAGCCTCTGCGCCTGTATTACCAAACGCTCACCAAACCGGTCGGGTACGAACCGACCCCGCTGAGCCGGCTCAACACCCCCCATCGCGGTATCCTGTTTGCGCCGCGGAGCGCTCCGAGAAGCGCGTGTCATCCGTCGGCGTAATGGAGCCACGGGATTTTCGGCATACAGGAGCCAGCCGATTTTCGGCGTAATGGAGCCACTGGATTTTCAGCATATAGGAGCCAGTGGCCGGATGGGAGGGATGGGGATCTCGGATTGACGCGGCACCGCTACCCTCCCGGGCTTTTGCCCGAGAGGACACCGCGCAGAGCTTTGGGGGTACGCGGGAGACGCCGTCGGGACGCCAATAAGGAT
Organism: Burkholderiales bacterium; assembly: GCA_049691875.1. Lineage (GTDB taxonomy): Bacteria > Pseudomonadota > Gammaproteobacteria > Burkholderiales > SG8-39 > JAABRB01. The sequence goes on from JBAVOG010000711.1 coordinate 575, forward strand.
GCCGCTCTCGTGGCGGCATCCATTTTGGCTTCACGGAGTACGCAGCGCCCCGTGGTTCGGCGAGCGAAGTCCGGTTGACTTCGCGAGGGACCCGCCCGTCACATCCTGCGTCGGCCCCGAGCGGCAAGCAAACTAGTCAATGCCAGCACACAGAGCGCAAGACTGCCGGGTTCTGGGACACTGATCTGTCCCCGGATCTCACCAGCCGGGAAGGCTGAAGTGTGAACGTTCAGGTACCAGTGGCCGCCCAGCAGTTCTGACTCCAGTTGTGCCACCCCTCCTGCAGGTAAGGGGGGCATGGTGAGCAAGTCCAAATCCATACTGCCCGAGAAATCTCCAGATGTGTTACCAGCCAAGGTTCCCAGACTCAGCGAGGGCAACTCGACTCTCACGCCGGCGTTCGTACCGGGACCCGGCGACGGTCCGTGGAAATGAGCCAAGGTGGCGGGTGCCGACAGGCCGCTCACCGAGACGTTCCAGGTCAGAATATTGGCGATCGTGTCGTAGGTACCCGACGCGGAACCAGTCCCGCTCGCGGAAGGATCTCCCCCGGTAGTCGCAATCGCCTGTGCGGTGTCGAGGGACGCGCTCCACGGCAATACGACAGCGTTCGCCGCAGCCGGTACCAGGGCGAACGTCACTCCAATCAGGAACGTTCTCAACTTCATGCCCCCTCCTTTCCAACCAGCCGTGATCGCTAACAGCCGAACCTAGCCTTGTATTCCACTGTGCTGCCAAAGCGTAGCCCTCGCCGGTCTCGGCTCCTCTCGCTGCCGCAAGCTGCAGAGCGGTTTAACCTCTTCATAGAAAGTCCTCCTCGAGCGGGCTTTCTTCCAAACGGGAGGCGGAGGTCAGTGATGTGATTCAGAAATATCCTTCCCCGGGCCACAGCTGACATTGTGTTGGTCGACGACAATTATCTTGGCCGGTTGACGACAACTATTTTGGCCGGTAGGGCGCTGCCGTCGGGTGCGCTCGGGCGGGGGCAACCTGTTCTTCCAGCTCGTCAACGCCTGCTACGAGCGCTGCGCGATGATCATGACGGGCAACCGCGGCTTCGGCGAGTGGGGGGCCGACATCTTCGGCGACGCCGTCGTGGCCACCGCCCTGCTGGACCGGCTGCTGCACCACGCGGTGGTCATCCCCATCGAGGGCAACTCGTACCGGCTGCGCGAGCACGCCGATCTGATCCCGGAGCACTTGCGCGCGCGCTCGCTGCGCGAGCCCACGCCGGCGATCGAACCCAAACGCCGGCCAGGCCGCCCAAGAAAGGAGCCCGACACGTCACATACCGGCTGACCTCCGGAACCGCTACAGGGTGGGGAAATTTACTCCGGTGGAATTGGGGAAATGTGATCCGGTGTTGACACGCGCGCGTGCCGCTCCACTCCTTCGAGGCGTTCGAGGGCAGCTTTACCCCATCCACCGCGAACATCTCCCGGCCGATGAGACCCAGCTCGTCGCACACCAGCAGCACGTCCCGGAACACCGAGACGATCTCGGCATCGAGCTTGGCGATGAACGAAGCGATCATGGTGAAGTGCGGCTGGCTGTCGGCCGAGAGCGCAATGAACACCACGTTCTCACAGCACAGCCGCGCGATCTCGCGGCTGGAGGTGATGCCCTTCGAGTAGGCGAACAGTATGATCTTAAGAAGGATCGCCGGGTCGTAGGCGGGCGCGCCGCCCTCGTCGTTCTTATAGCGCGCTTCGAAAATCGACAGATCGATCCTCTCCTCGATTACCCGGCTCAATGTGTGCTCGAAGGTGCCCGGCAGGATCTGCTCCTCGAAGCGCACCGCCAGCATCTTCGCCTGACCGTAGTCGTAATGCTTGAACCGCGCCATCGTTCTTCCTCTTCTGTAAAGCGCAATCGCTTTTCACAACATAGACGACACGAGACGAAATGCGAGAGGTTTTTCTACAGTTTCAACGCGGGGCTTCAGGACTTTCGCTTCCACGATTTGCGGCACACCTGGGCCTCTTGGCATCGGGAGGTGGGGACCACCTGCGACGAGTTCAAGGACTTCGGGCGCTGGAAGTCGGGCGTGATGGTCGATCGCTACGCGAAGTTCGCGACTTGCGGATTAACACTCCCGACGAACCGAAACTTATCGCGAAACGTCGTAAAGGTTCGTTGAGCGAGCGGGGCCTAGTGGGAACGTCCAGGAATTGAGATGCCTGCTCCCGCTCTTCGCTGGTCCCGCCCGAGACGTGCGATGCGGCCACTGCAATCCAGCCGGGTTGGTTGCAGCCCCCATGGAACGACCATGGTGACCGCGCACCGGGAAGTGGTGCCAAGAACGGTCGGCGCGAAGCCGATGAGCATTCGGGGCACCCACGAAGACCACACTGGTGGGATAGAGTGCTGAGCCCCACCAACCCCCGCAACCCGCCCAAAAGGGATCGCACCCGCCAGCTTCCAGGGGCGGGATGTTCGCCTGGTATTGAACAGCGGCGGCGGTTGGCGCCGGGACCGGTACGTAAATGATCTGGGACGACGCCTGGGGCTGGGCCGTCGACTCGAGTTTGCTCTCCAGCTGTCGAACGCGATCAGAAAGCACCTGCAACTCGGCTTGGCGCGCCGCATTACGGGCGACGTCTTCGCGCGCGAGGAGCTCCAGGGGTCTCTCCTTTATCACGCTGGTTATGCGCACGCTTTTCGGAGGTGACAGGTTGCTGATATTGACCGCGCCCGATGCATCGACCCACGTGTAAATATCGGCGCGAGCGAGCTGCAGGCCAAACAGGCCGGCGAGCATTGCCGCCAATGTTGCGCTGCAAGAGCGTGGCATGTTTCGTTGCGGTCCACGGTTGGCGTTGCCCTATGTTAGGCCGTCACGCGGACGATCACCAGTAGAGCTGGTGGTGTGGCGTCAGGTGCGCGCAGTCCGGTTGCCCCGGTATCTTGAGAATCAGAGGATAGAGCCGCCCATGGAGATAGTGAGACGGTCGAACACCGTAGGGTAGCCTGACAGCCGGAGAACCGGCCCGCCGAGCTTCGAACGACCTGGAGTAACAAGTTCAACCTCGTGCTAACTCCCCTGTCCATCGAATCCCAGGCGCAATGGGTAGCTAGAATGGTGGGGGCAATTCTGATCGCAGGGTTGGCGCTCGCGCAAACCACCTAAGCCCGGGTATCCGATCGAGTAGCGGCAGGTTCGGCAATTGCGTTCCGCGGGCGTCCTGCCACGGGTTGAGTCGGCTTCCGGCATGTTCCGAGGTTACGTCATAACCGCGATGACCCAAGTCCTCAACCGTCCACGGAAACGGGGCAACTCCACCACGGCTTCGTGCCGAGTGAGAGCGCGAACGGTGGGTCACGGAAAAGCATGAGTCTGACGCAACTTCTTACAGTTGCACCATATACAAACGGAGAGGTCTGCGTAACTCCTTGAATCGATAGATTTAAGTATTCTAGCCCAGATCTTGCTTTCGAGCGGGAACTATTTGCACGTGGCGTAAACTTGATCAGCCGAGCGCAGACCGCGCTTGAGCAAATCTAATCCTCTTGGGTGAGCCTTACGGAAGGATTTAGAAATGAAATCGGGTACAACGTTGCAGGTGCTCTTGTTGACGGCCGCGCTTGCCGGGGCAACGTCTGCGCAGGCCAATTTGCTTACTAACGCCAGCTTCGAGTTGGGCACATTTGTCAACCAAGGCAACGACACGATGTCGCTGGCGGCGGACTCGACCGTGATTACGGGCTGGACCGTCATCACTGACACCACGGCCTGGATCGGCGCGGCCAACCCCTTCGGATTGAGCGCCAGCGATGGCAGCTTCTTCCTCGACCTGACCAACTATCAGGCAAATGCGCCGTTTGCCGGGATGTCGCAAACCATCGCAACGACCCCTGGGGCGACCTATTCCCTGTCATTCGATCTGGGCAGTTCGAGCCAGTGGGGACTGCCAGACTCGATCACCGCCAGCGCCGCCGGGACGTCTCAGACCTTTGTCTCGCCGACGAACGGCGTCGACGTCTGGACGAACGCCTCGATGCAGTTCGTCGCTTCGTCGGCAACCACGACGGTGTTACTACAGGGCGCGAGCGGCATCAACTACATCGGCCTCGACAACGTCGACGTCGAGTTCGTGTCGGGACCGGGGTCGGGCTCGGGCTCGGTACCGGAGCCGACCACGCTTGCCCTTCTTGGCCTCGGCTTAGCCGGTCTTGCGGCATCACGTCGCCGCAAGCATTAACAGGCCTCCGCCTCACCGCAGCCCCGCTTCGGCGGGGCTTGTTCTTTGTGGGGTTCAATCCGGCGCACGAGGAGCATCGGACTCTTCAATCCGAAGCGTTCTTGGTGCAACAAATCGGGCAGGGAGCGTCGGAATCGGCGAAGCGAAACGGCACAGAGAAGAAGCGGCTATTGGCGCAGTCAGTGAGCGAAATTCAGCCATGCGGCAGTACGCTTGATGCCCCACAGTTGACCGAGACCGGTCTGATTTCAATTTTGGAGCGGGTTGAGTCCGCTATTCTGAGGAACCGAACCGAGCGGGTAGAGCTCGACCGTCGCGTTGGTCTCGCCGGTAAATTGCTACACTTTGCCAGTCCACCCTAGATGTAAGTACTTGGGTGTAAACGGAGAGTCACCGCCTCCCCGTGGGGACGCCGTGCCAACCCACCTATTCCAGCCCCGGGGGGACAACAAAAACCCCGCCGCAGTGGGGTCGAATGGTCAGCGCGGGCAATCGGATTTCTCCTTCGGCCCGTTCTAGAACGCGACGGGCGGCCCGTCCGTGCCTGGCTCACGCTCCCACCATCCGTACGGATAGACCGCCACGAGCCGGTGCCGCCCGCACCATAGGTGTACGCTGTCCGGCTGCCCGATCGAATATCGGCAAGTTGCGCAAGCGCGTTCTAGCGCAGCCCCCCGCGGGTTGAAGTAGCCTTCGCCCATGAAACGAGGCTATGCCCGTCGATGGCTCATTGCGTGCGCCCTGGCAGCCGCCTTTGTCGGTCCCGCGCCAGCCGGCGAGCCGCGGATTATCGAAGGCCGCGTCGTCGGCGTCGCTGACGGCGACACCGTCAGGGTTCTCGACGTCTCGAAGACCCAACACAAGATCCGCCTTTCCGGGATCGATGCGCCAGGGACGAAGCAGCCCTTTGGACACAGCTCAATGCAGGACCTCGAATTTCACGCCGCAAAAGCCAAGGGTGCGTGACAGGAGCTTGAGGGGAGCATCGCCATGCCATCCTCGCTGAGTTCGACCCCACCCAACGCGATCAATGTGGCCCGCTTAG
>JBAVOG010000712.1:0-3182 GCA_049691875.1 Burkholderiales bacterium
CTTCTCCTTGGCGCGCGCCTCGGCCGGCTCCACTGCACCCAGTTCAGCTCTGGAGGTCACCTTCATGGTGCTCAATAGGACGTCGTTCGGTTACGGAAGATCACCCGCGCGAAAATGTTCAGCGCGAGAACGCTCAGGGTGATCAGCAGGGCGCCCGCCCACGCGAGCCGCTGCCAGTCCTCGTAGGGGCTCATCGCGAACTGGAAGATCACGACGGGAAGATTCGCCATGGGTGCATCGAGATCGGTGCTCCAGAACTGATTGTTGAGCGCCGTGAAGAGGAGCGGCGCAGTCTCTCCGGAAATGCGCGCGACCGCGAGCAGGATCCCGGTCAGCACGCCCGCCCGTGCCGCCCGGAGCGTCACCAGCATGATGATCTTCCAGTGCGGAGCGCCCAGTGCGGCAGCCGCCTCTCGCAGGCTGTCCGGCACGAGCCTCAACATGTTCTCGGTCGTGCGAATCACGACGGGGATCACGATCAGCGCAAGCGCGAAGATGCCGGCCAGCGCGGAAAAGTGCTTGACGTGGAAGACGTACGCCTCGTAGACGAAGAGGCCGATCACGATCGACGGCGCGCTGAGCAGGATGTCGTTGATGAAGCGGGTCGTGGGCGCGAGCCAGCCACGCCGCCCGAACTCGGCGAGGTAGACGCCCGCCAGGACGCCGATCGGCGTACCGACCAGCGTCGCTCCGCCCGCCATGATGAGCGAACCTGCGATCGCGTTGAGCAGGCCTCCCGAACTTCCGGGCGGCGGCGTCATCTGCGTGAAGACTTCCGACCACACCGCTGCGAGTCCCGCGTTGAACAGAGTCCACAGTATCCAAGCGAGCCAGAACAGCCCGAACGCCGTCGCAAAGAGCGACATGAGCAGATTGAACCGGTTCGTCCACATTCGGCGGGTGTACAGAGACAGAGGCATTTGCGGCCGCCCGCCGTCAGGACTGCCGGCCTTCCCGCCGGGCGAGCCGGAGCAGGAGCAGCTTGGACAGCGACAACACGATGAAGGTGATGACAAAAAGTATCAGACCGAGCTGGATCAGCGCCGAGAAGTAGAGTTCGCCGACCGCCTCGGTAAACTCGTTCGCCAGCGCCGAGGCGATGCTGTTGCCGGGCGCGAGCAGCGAGCTCGACAGTCGATGTGCGTTGCCGATCACGAACGTGACCGCCATCGTCTCTCCGAGCGCTCGGCCGAGGCCGAGCATGATTCCGCCGATCACCCCGACCTTCGTGTAAGGCAGCACGATGTTCCAGACCACTTCCCACGTCGTCGCACCGACCCCGTAGGCCGATTCCTTGATTACCGCGGGCACGATCTCGAACACGTCGCGCATGACGGCGGAGATGAAGGGGATCACCATGACGGCAAGGATGACGCCTGCGGTCAGCACACCTATGCCCAGTGGGGGCCCCTGGAACAGCACGCCGATCAAGGGAATCGGGCCGAGCACGTCGATCAGCAACGGCTGCACGTGATCGGCGAACAGCGGTGCGAACACGAACAGGCCCCACATTCCGTAGATGATGCTCGGAACGGCGGCCAGGAGCTCGATCGCAGTGCCGATCGGGCGCCGCAGCCACACCGGAGCAAGCTCGGTCAGGAAAAGCGCGATACCGAAGCTTACCGGGACACCGATGACGAGCGCGATCGCCGACGTGACGAGCGTGCCGACGATCGGCACCAGCGCGCCGAACTCCTCGGTGACGGGATTCCACTCGCTGCTGATCAGGAAGCCGGCGCCGAACTTGGCTATCGACTGCCAGCTGCCCAGGATCAGGGTCAGGATGATGCCGGCGAGCACCAGCAGGACGAGGAAAGCAAAGGCTTGTGTGACGAGGCGGAATGCCGCGTCCTGGCGGCGCAGCCAGTCGCTCTTGCGCTCGTGGGCGGAACGCATCAACGCGGCGAGATCCGGATGCTCCGAACCGGGCGCACCGCCGGTAGTGTCTCCAGATTGATGCGAGAGGCCGAGAGACTCCGCGGGCGGTGGCAGTACCATCGCCCTATTCTACATTTTCGATCACTTCCAGATCGGTACGCCGCCCGGCCCCTTGAGATTCGCCTGCCAGGATGCCTTGATCAAGGCAACGACGCTCTGCGGAATCGCTACGTAGTCGAGCTCGGACGCCATCTTGTCGCCGCGCGCGAAGGACCAATCGAAGAACTTCAGCACTTCCATTGCCTTGGCGGGATCGGCCTGCGCCTTCTGCATCAATATGAAACTTGCACCGGTGATCGGCCAGCTCTCCGGTCCCGGCTCGTCGGTAAGGATCTCGTAGAACCCCGCCGCGTTCTTCCAGTCGGCGCTCGCCGCGGCAGACTGAAAAGTCTTTTCGCTCGGCGCCACAAACGAGCCAGCCCGGTTCTTGAGCAGCGCGTACGCCATCTTGTTCTGCTTAGCGTACGCGTACTCGACGTAGCCGATCGATCCCTTCAGGCGCTGCACCTGAGCGGCAACGCCTTCATTTCCCTTGCCACCGATCCCGGCCGGCCACGCGACCGAGGTGTTCTCGCCGACGCTGGACTTCCACTCGGGGCTCACTTTCGACAGATAGTTCGTGAAGAGGAACGTGGTTCCGCTGCCATCCGACCGATGCACCACGGTAATTGCCGAAGCGGGCAGCGCTACGCCGGGATTCATGCCCGCTATTGCCGGGTCGTTCCAGCTCTTCACCTTGCCGAGATAGATGTCGGCGAGCAACTGGCCCGAAAGCTTGAGCTGACCCGGGTCTAGGCCGGGAACGTTCATGACCGGCACGACTCCCCCGATGATCGCCGGAAACTGGACCAATCCGCTCTGTTCGAGTTCTTCGGCCTTGAGCGGCTTGTCGGAGGCTCCGAAGTCGACGGTCTTCGAACGAATCTGCTTGATCCCGCCACCGGATCCGATCGATTGATAGTTCAAGCCGTTTCCGGTGGCCTTGCGGTAGGCATCAGCCCACTTGGCGTAGATCGGGTAGGGAAACGTCGCCCCGGCGCCGGTGATGTCGGCCGCAAACACCGAAGACGTAAGGCTCGCCGCGACCACAAGCGCGGCAAGCGCAGTTCTTCTCACTCGCATCAATCTCGATCCCACTGTTTTCGTTACCATTTTCACTCCTGTTTCGACGGCCGGTCGGGATGGCTGCGCGGACCGCCCACCGCGAGAAGTGTATTGCGGGAATGTGACAGGTAGGTTACAAG
>JBAVOG010000713.1:0-2873 GCA_049691875.1 Burkholderiales bacterium
CGATCGGCGCCGCATCCGTGCGGTTACCGGGCAGCCCGGGAACCGTCGCGTTGTAGATCATGGTGCGCTCGAGGTCGGCTTCCAGGCTCGCCCGGCGATTCCGGTAGACGATGCGGCTCGACCCGATCTCGATCACGTCTTCGTTCTGGAGCACGTGCGTGTCGACCACGCGTGTGCCGTTCACGATCGTTCCGTTGCGACTGCCGGAATCCTGCACCACGTGGTCGAGGCCGACGGTCATGATCACCGCATGCGACTTGCTCGCCGCAACATCTGCCAGGACGATGTCGCACGCCGGATCGCGACCGATCGTGAGCCGGGCCTTGTCGACGAACCGGTGCACGTCTGCGGCACCCGGAGAGCTCGCCACAATTTTCGCCATCGCTCGCTCCTATCCGCCGCGGAGCCAGCCGAACACTCGCTGGCGCCACCCGCTTGCGGCCTGCGTCTCGCCCTCGACCCGCGCGAGTAGCACCGAGATGTTGTCCTGGCCACCGTTGTCGTTGGCGAGCTCCACCAGCATCTCGGCAGCCATGTCCAGGTTGCACCCGAGCTCGGCGAGCGTGAGCTCGATGTCCGCGTCGTCCACCATGTCGTTCAGACCGTCGGAGCAAAGGAGAATGATGTCGTCGGGAAGGACATCGAACTCGTTCACCTCCGGCGTCGCATCGTATCCTGCGCCGAGCGCGCGCGTCACGAGACTGCGATTCTGCGAGACTCGGGCGCTCTCCCGATCCAGCATGCCCGACTCGGCCTGTTCCTGAAGCACCGAGTGATCCCGGGTCAGGAGCTTGAGGCGACCTTCCCGCAACCGGTACACCCGCGAGTCCCCGACGTGACCGATCGTGACGCGGCTCTCGTCGAACAACGCGATGGCCAGCGTGGTGCCCATGCCGGTGCGTGCGGAATCGGTGCGGGCAGCGCGGCAAATGGCCCGATTCGCTTCCTCGACGGCGTCGCGGACGCGCTCGGCGGCATGGTCGCGGCGGAACGCGTCCTTGGCCAGTCGCTCGATCACGATGCGCGTCGCGATTTCCGCTGCAACATCCCCGGCATTGTGTCCCCCCATGCCATCCGCCAGGACGAACGCGTCGACGGACGGATCATGGGCGACGCTGTCGTCGTTGAACTGGCGAATCTGCCCTGCGTGCGTGGCGGAGGCGGTAGTCAGACGAAAGCGCATGGTCGAGGCTTCGGCCACAGGGCGGTCCGGACGGCGAGCGTTGATCGTAGCGGTACTCATGGCACGAAATTCGCATTGTCCACGAACGTCGTGGCGAGTACGCGGCGGAAATTCATGGCATGATGCACGATACGCGCGCGCGCGTTAAAAAGTACCGCTTGTCGGCCCCTGGAAGCAATACGTCATTCGTTACTTGACACCCGGTGGGTGCACCAATAGCTTCGACAAGCTGAAGATCTGGGGCCTCGCGAGCGCGTCGGGGTGTCACGACATGGCGGCAGCCTGTCAACTCTTGCAACGTCGTCCGGACATGCTGGAACAGCTGGGTCGGTATCAAGTTCAATCCGAGCTTGGGCGCGGAGCGATGGGCGTCGTCTATCGGGCGCGCGATCCCCTCATCGATCGCGCGGTGGCGATCAAGACGATCCGGGTCGATCTTCCGGCTGACGAACTGGCGCTGTTCGAGGCCCGTTTCTTCACGGAAGTACGCGCCGCAGGCAGCCTCAATCACGCCAACATCGTCACCATCCACGACGCCGGCAAGGAAGGCGGCCTCGTCTACGTCGCAATGGAGCTCCTCGACGGTCCGTCGCTCGCCGATCTGCTTGCGTCGCATACTCCCGTTCCGCCCGCACGCATAGCGAGCATCGGCGCACAGATCGCCGATGCGCTTGCCTATGCGCATGGGCGCGGCATCGTGCACCGCGACGTCAAGCCGGCCAACATCATCGTCGTCCGGAATCGGCTGCCGAAGCTCACGGATTTCGGCGTGGCACGCCTCCCCAACGCCGCGACGACGATGGGTGGAACGCTCATTGGATCACCCAAGTACATGTCCCCGGAACAGGTGTCGGTGCAGCAAGTCGACGGGCGGTCCGATGTCTTTTCGCTGGGTGTGGTCCTGTACGAGCTGCTCACCGGCGAGGCGCCGTTTACGGGCGAGGATCTGCGGGCCGTGATGCGCCGTGTCGTCCACCACGAACCACCCGCACCGGCAGAGTTGAATCCGCACGTCCCGGCCGCGCTGGACGCGATCGTACGCCGCGCCATGGCCAAGCATCCCGGCCAGCGCTATCCGACTGCGCGCGAGCTTGCGAAGGACCTCAAGCGGTTCGCGCGCGGCGAGCTCGTCACCTTCAAGCAGAATGCGTCGGCGCCCACACATCCCGTGCGCGCCGTGCCCACGGTCGGAGACGAGACCATCGAGCTGCGCTCCGGGGCGAAAACGCCTCTGAGTAACGCGAATGCTGAACTGGCCGCCTCGGCAGGTGACCAAACAGTGGTGGCGCCGGTCCCGGCTGAGTATCGCCAGTTCCGGCGCGCGACAATCCTCGTCGCAATTCCGCTCCTGGCCTTCGTCGCCGCACTCGTGTTCAGCAGACCGGGCCCGGGGCCGACCGCTCTCACGTTGACGGGGCCGTCCGCCTCCGATGCGGTCGCGACGCGTGTGCCAACGGGCGGCGCGAGCGCCCCCCTTGCCGCAGCGGCTACAGTCGCCTCCACGCCAATTGCCGCACCCGAATCGCAGCCCGAATCGCAGCCCGAATCGCAACCCGAATCGCAACCCAAATCGCAATCCGAATCGCAACCAGAATCGCAACCCGCGGCGCCGGCCAAGCCCGAGCATCCGCCTGCCGAAGCGGCAATCGCCGCGCCAGCTGCCAACGCGCCTTCCGCATCGGCGCCGACA
>JBAVOG010000714.1:0-1661 GCA_049691875.1 Burkholderiales bacterium
GCCGAGCACCTGCCCCTCTGGCGCCATCTCGCGGGCAGCGCCGCCGTGCGGCTGCCGCTGCCCGAGATCCAGATCTTCGGCGGGGGCGCGCACGCCGGCCGACGCATCGACATCCAGGACCTGATGATCATGGCGCTCGCGGCGCAAAGCTTCGCGGAAGCGCTGGAGATGACGGCCGTGGTTTATCACGCGGCCGGCGATCTGATGCGTGAATCGGACAAGCTCGCGGGCGTAGCCGACGAAGGCGGATTCTGGCCCCAGTTCGAGTCGAACGAAGCGGCCCTCGAGATGCTCGTGCGGGCGATCGAGCGCGCCGGATTCGTTCCGGGCGACGACGTGGCCATCTCGCTCGACATCGCGGCGTCGGAGCTCGGGAGAGCGGGCCGCTACCGGCTCGGACTGGACGGGCGGGAGTTCGACAGCGACGGCCTGGCCGAATTGCTGATCGGCTGGCTGGATCGATTTCCCATCGCGTCGATCGAGGATCCGCTCGGGGAGGACGACGCGGCCGGTCTCGCAAGATTCACGCGCGCGGTCGGGCATCGCGTGCAGGTGATCGGTGACGACTTCCTGGTGACGAACGCGTCGCTGGTCGATGCAGCAGTGGCGGCGGGCGCGTGCAATGCCGTGCTGATCAAGCCCAATCAGGCTGGCACGCTCACCGAGGCGCAGGCGGCACTCGCGGCGGGCAAGCATGCCGGCTGGGGCACGATCGTCTCGGCGCGCTCGGGCGAGACCGAAGACACCTCCATCGCGCATCTCGCTGTGGGATGGGACGCGGGACAACTGAAGGTCGGATCCTTTGCGCGATCGGAGCGCATGGCGAAGTGGAACGAGGTATTGCGCATCGAGGAGGCGCTGGATACGGCGGCAAGCTATGCAGGACGTGCGGTGCTGCCGCAATTCCGGGACAATCCGCGCTGAGGTAAGGGAGGGGAGCAAAAAAATGAGCAAGGACGTACAGCGCAGGAAGGCGGAGCGGTTGCTGGAGCTGCACCAGGGACCGCAGGTTTTCGTGGTCGGCAGCGTGTGGGACGTGCCGAGCGCACGGATCTTCGAGCAGGCCGGATTCACGGCACTCGCGACGTCCAGCGCGGGCGTCGCGTACACCGTCGGCTACCCGGATGGCGAGAAGCTTCCTGCCGTGAAGATGATCGCAGCGGTGGGGCGAATCGCGGCCGCCGTCGACATTCCCGTCAGCGCGGACATGGAGGCGGGGTACGGTCGCGAGCCCGAGGCCGCCGTCGCATCCTGTCGAGCAGTGCTCGACGCCGGCGCGGTCGGCGTGAACCTCGAGGACGCCGCCGATGACGTGCCTGGCACCCTTGTTCCGGCCGAAGCGCATGCAGCGAAGATTGCCGCGGTTCGCAAGATGGCCAACGCGTACGGCGTGCCGCTCGTCATCAACGCACGCACGGACGTCTTTCTGCACAAGGTCGGGGAAGAAAGCGGCCGGCTGCGCGAAGCCGTTGCACGCCTGCAGCGCTACCGCGATGCCGGCGCGGACTGCCTGTTCGCGCCGGGTGTCGTCGACGCAGAGACCATTCGAGCGCTCGTGAAGGACGTCGGGGCCCCGCTCAATATCCTCGCCACGCCGGGTTGCCCGAGCGTCGCGGAGCTCGCGACGCTCGGCGTACGGCGCATGTCGCAGGGCTCCGGGC
>JBAVOG010000715.1:0-4338 GCA_049691875.1 Burkholderiales bacterium
GGACTGCACCGGGTGTGAAATCCCCTCCTTTTCAATGAGGGGTGGATGCGAAGCAGCCGGGGTGGTTCGAGCACACGCTGAACACCACCCCGCCAGCTCCGCTGGCACCCCGTCCGGCCCGAAGCGGGGACGCTCCGGGCGTTCGGCGGCTCGCACGTGCGCAGGCACGTGCATCGAAACCCCGCCTCACCCTCTGAGAGGAGGGGATGTCGCCCCGGCCGCGCGCCGTCAATGTCGGTCGTGCGACATGCTCTTGGAGGCGCCCGACGCGGCGAGGTCGCGCACTTCGGCCTTCACTTCGACAGTTTGGGATTTTCCGTCGCTCTCGCGCACGGTCAGCGTGATCGGCACGACATCGCCCTGCTTGAGCTGGTGCTCGATTCCCATGAGCATGATGTGATAGCCACCGGGCTTGAGCGCCACTTCCTTGCCGGCGGGCAGCGGGATTTCGGCGATGGGTCGCATCCGCATCACATTATTGACCATCACCATCTCGTGGATCTCGACTTGCTTCGCGGAGGGCGAGGTTGCCGACACCAGCTTGGCGTCGCTCGTCGCCTTGAGGATCATGAATGCGCCGGTCGTCTTCTGGGGCGCGACCGTGCCGCGCACCCAGGGCTGGGTCACGGTGACGTCCGCAAAGGCAAGGGGCGCGGCAATCACCAGCGCGATGACGATCGCGATGCGGGCAAGAAAGCTGCCGGGCGTGCGGAACGGTTGAGCGTAGTGGGGCATGTCAAGTACTCCTCGGTACACCTTTCGCGCGCCGCTCCTGGGGCGCATGCATGCGCGGCGCGTCGCCGCACGGTTTGATGGTTCAGCCCGTGCCGCGCCCGGGCGGCGGTCGTGCGTACGGAATGGTGAAATCGTCCGCGGCAAGAAATGGCGTCGCCGCGCTCGGGGAGGATGCGTGGTCTGCCGGGTCGCGGACGTGTGCCGCTCGCGCGAACCCCGTTGCCAGAACACTGCACGCGCAGCAATGCGTGCAATGCTGGTCTTGGGCCGATGCAGGGGCATCTGAGGTCGGGCGACCCTGTGCCGGTACTGACACCGTCCGGAGACCGTACGCCGTGCAAAGCGTGATCGAGCCCGGACCGGCGCCTTGTGTGTCCAGGCTGGCCGCGACTGGCAGCGCGACGTGCGCAAGCATCGCCCCGAGAGCGAGCCATCCCATCGCCCCCTGACGCATTCGTTGCGTCTTCGTGATCATGCGGGGGACTTCTTCGCCCAGGTGTCGCGCAAGGTCACGGCGCGATTGAATACCGGAGCGCCCGGACGGGAATCGACGCGGTCGGCGACGAAGTAGCCGTTCCGCTCGAACTGGAAGCGGTCTTCCGGGCGCGCCTCGGCCAGCGCGGGCTCGATGAAGGCCGAGATCACTCGCTTGGAGTCCGGATTGAGGTCGGCGCGGATATCGCGGTCGCCGGTACCCGGGTGCTCAGCCAGGAAGAGGCGATCGTAGAGCCGTACCTCGCCCGCGTGAGCGTGCCGTCCGGACAACCAGTGGATATTGCCCTTCACTTTCCTCTTTTCTGCGCCTGGTGTGCCGCTGCGCGTGTCCGGATCGTACTCGCAATGCACGGCGACGACGTTGCCGCGGGCGTCCTTGTCGACGCCGGTACACTTCACGACGTATGCATAGCGCAGGCGCACTTCCGCGCCGGGCGCCAGCCTGAAGTAGCCCTTTGGCGGGGCTTCGGAAAAGTCCTCGCGCTCGATCCAGAGCTCGCGCGCGAACGGCAGCTTGCGCGTTCCGAGCTCGGCGCGTTGCGGGTGATTCGGCACTTCGCAGAGCTCTTCACGGTCGTCCGGATAGTTGTCGATCACGAGCTTCACCGGGTCGAGCACCGCGATGCGGCGCTCGGCACGCGCGTTCAGGTCCTCGCGCATGCATTCCTCGAGCACCGAGTAGTCGATCCACGAATCGGCCTTGGATACGCCGATGCGGTCCGCGAAGAGACGAAAGCCTTCGGGAGTGTAGCCGCGCCGGCGCGCGCCCACGAGGGTCGGCATGCGTGGATCGTCCCATCCGTCGACGTGGCCTTCTTCGACGAGCTGGATGAGCTTGCGCTTCGAAAGCACGACATAGGTGAGATTGAGTCGCGCGAACTCGATCTGCTGGGGCAAGGGCGCGTCGAGCAGACCGCATTCGGCCAGACGCTCGTTGAACCAGTTGTAGAGGGGCCGGTGGTCCTCGAATTCCAGCGTGCAGATCGAGTGAGTGATGTTTTCGAGCGCATCAGACACCCCGTGCGCCCAGTCGTAGGTCGGGTAGATGCTCCAGGCATCTCCCGTCCGGTGATGGACTGCGTGCCGGATCCGGTACATCGCTGGATCGCGGAGATTGATGTTCGGGGCGGCCATGTGGATCTTGGCACGCAACACGTGCGTGCCGTCGGGGAACTCGCCGGCGCGCATGCGCCGCAGGAGGTCGAGGCTCTCGGCGGCTGGCCGGTCGCGATGGGGGCTGTCCTGTCCCGCCTCGGTCAGCGTTCCCCGCAGCGACCGCATCTCGTCCACGGTGAGCGAATCCACGTAGGCGAGCCCCGCTTCGACGAGACGCGCGGCGAACCGGTAGAGGTGCTCGAAATAGTCCGACGCAAAGTAGAGATGCGCGCCCCAGTCGAAGCCCAGCCACCGCACCGCGTCCACGATCGCGTCGACGTATTCCTGCTCTTCCTTCGTGGGGTTGGTGTCGTCGAAGCGCAAGTGGCAAATGCCGCCGAACTCCTGCGCCAGGCCGAAATTCAGACAGATGGACTTCGCGTGTCCAAAATGCAGGTACCCGTTTGGCTCGGGCGGGAACCGGGTGCGGATGCGCGCTGGATCGCGCGCCGCGTCGCGGTGTGCCTTGGCCGGCCCGGGTGCTCCGCTCCAGCGCCGCTCCGCATACTTCCCCGCCGCGAGATCGGCCGTGACGATCTGGCGAATGAAATTGGAGGAGGATGGCGCTTGCGGTTCCGGTTTGGACATCTGCGGAGGGATTGCGATGATCGCGCGGCATTCTACCGCAGTGCACGTGAAGTTTGACTCACCGACCGCGGTTGGCTAGCCTGTAGCCGTCTCGCATCACAACCAGCGTCACAACCCCGTCGCGGAGTTCCGGAGTTCGATTTTCCCGGCGCCGCGGCGCCCCGATGGTCATCAGCAGAACCGGCACCGGAGAAGACATGAGCGCAGCGCCCGCCCGGCCGTTGCCGGGCAAGGTCCGAATCGGTATCGATACCGGCGGAACGTTCACCGACATCGTCGCGGTCGATTCGGCGACGGGGGCCATGCGCGTCACGAAAGTTTCCAGCACGCCCGCCAATCCCGCTGTCGGCCTCGTAAAGGGGGTACGCGACATCATCGAGCAGTGCGAGGCCGGAATCGCCGACGTTGCCTCGCTTTCCCACGGGACGACGGTTGCGACCAATGCGTTGCTCCAGGGCTCGATCGAGGCACTCGGGCTGGTGGTCACCGAAGGATTCCGCCACATTCTCGAGATCGCGCGCCAGGCGGTTCCCGTCGGCTACGGCAATTCCTACTTCTGGGTCAAACCCGAGCGCATCGTTCCGCTGCACTACGTCCGCGAGGTGGGCGGCCGGCTGAACTTCCGCGGCGAGGAGCTGCGGCCGCTCGACGAGGAGAGCGCGCGCGAGGCGGCGCGGTTCTTCAAGAGCAAGGGCATTCGCGCGGCCGGCGTGTGCCTGATCCACGCCTACGCGAACCCGCTGCACGAGCAGCGGGTCCGCGATGCGATGCTCGCCGAGTATCCGGAGCTCGTGCTCTCGCTCTCGAGCGAGGTCCTGCCCGAGTACCGCGAGTACGAGCGGGCGGTGACGACGCTCGTCGACGCCTTCGTCAAGCCGCACATGGCGATCTATCTGCGGCGCATCCGGGAGGAGCTCGGGCCCGAGCTCGGCGCGAAGCCCTTCTTGGTGATGCAATCGTCCGGCGGCGTGATTTCCGCCGCGCAGGTGGTCGACAAACCGATCACCACCGCGCTCTCGGGCCCGGCCGCCGGTGCGCTCGGCTGTTCGGTCGTCGCCGAAGTCGCCGGCTTCCGCGAAGTCGTCACCCTGGACGCCGGCGGCACGTCCACCGACATCTGCCTGATCGAGGACGGCCGCGCACACGTCACCAACGGCGCCTCGATCGGGCCGTTCCCGGTGCGCATTCCGATGATCGAGATCGAGACGATCGGCACCGGCGGCGGCTCGATCGCGTGGATCTCGCGCGAAGGCCACCTGAAGGTCGGACCGAAGAGCGCGGGCGCGGTGCCGGGGCCGATGTGCTACCCCGAGGGCGGTGACGAGCCGACCATCACCGACGCCAACCTCGTGCTCGGGCGCATCC
>JBAVOG010000716.1:0-6592 GCA_049691875.1 Burkholderiales bacterium
CAAACCTGCTGAAGTTAGGGCACTTTTTCGCTTGCTCCGCCCCCCTATTTCTGGTATCAAACCGCCTTCTTCCAGAAGGAACGCAGCGCAACATGCCCACCGAAACTCTGCGCAAGACCGTCGCACCCTACGTGCCCAAGAAGGGCGAGCAATACATGAGCGCCCCGCAGCGGACGTATTTTCGCGAAATGCTGGAAGAGCTCCGGGAAGAGCTCTCCGCCGACATCGAGCGGACCGTCCACACGATGCAGGACGAGGCCACGATCTTCGCCGATCCCAACGATCGCGCCACTCAGGAGTCGGACATGACGCTCGAGCTGCGCAATCGCGACCGCGAGCGCAAGCTCATCAAGAAGATCAACGAGACGATCGCCAAGATCGACGCCGAGGAGTACGGCTACTGCGACAGCTGTGGCGCCGAGATTGGACTGGGGCGCCTCACTGCGCGGCCCACGGCGTCGCTCTGCATCGACTGCAAGACCCTCGACGAGATCCGCGAGCGCCAGACGGCAAAGTGATCGGCGCGCCAGCGCGGAAATGAAAAGGGGCGCATAGCGCCCCTTCCAGATCACACCTGCGCGAGTCTACTGCGCGGACGCGGTCGCCTCGGCTTCGGTGATGGCCTTCATTGAGAGCCGCAGGCGGCCCTTCTCGTCGGCCTCGAGGACTTTCACTTTGACGGCTTGGCCTTCTTTCAGGAAGTCCGCGACACTGTTGACGCGCTGCTGGCTGATCTGGGAGATGTGCAGCAATCCGTCCTTGCCGGGCAAGACCTGCACGATCGCGCCGAAATCAAGCAGCTTGAGCACCGTGCCGTCGTAGATCCGCCCAACCTCGACCTCCTGGGTAATCTCCTCGATTCTGCGCTTG
The DNA here is from genome assembly GCA_049691875.1 of Burkholderiales bacterium. Classification (GTDB taxonomy): domain Bacteria; phylum Pseudomonadota; class Gammaproteobacteria; order Burkholderiales; family SG8-39; genus JAABRB01. The sequence goes on from JBAVOG010000716.1 coordinate 871, forward strand.
GCCGCTTCGCCACCTTCTGCGCTGATGCACGCGATGCTGATCACGCCATCGTCGCCGATCTCGATCGTGGTGCCCGTCTCTTCCTGGAGCCCGCGAATGACGATGCCGCCCTTGCCGATGACGTCGCGAATCTTCTCGGGGTTGATCTTGATCTTGAAGATGCGCGGCGCGTAGCTGGAGATCTCGGTGCGCGAGGTCTGCAGGGCCTCGCGCATCTGACGGAGAATCTGCATGCGGGCCTCGCCTGCCTGGGCCAGCGCCACCCGCATGATCTCCTTGGTGATGCCCTCGATCTTGATGTCCATCTGCAATGCGGTCAGGCCATGCTCGGTTCCGGCCACCTTGAAGTCCATGTCGCCCAGGTGATCCTCGTCGCCGAGGATGTCGGTGAGCACCGCGAACCGGTTGCCTTCCTTGATCAGGCCCATCGCGATGCCCGCGACGTGCGCCTTGAGCGGGACACCCGCGTCCATGAGCGCGAGACTTCCGCCGCACACCGAGGCCATCGAGCTGGAGCCGTTCGACTCGGTGACTTCGGATACCACGCGGATCGCGTAGGAGAACTCCTCGGCGGACGGCAGCACCGCCAGCAGCGCGCGCTTGGCGAGGCGTCCGTGACCGACCTCGCGGCGCTTGGGCGTTCCCATGCGCCCGGTCTCGCCGGTGGCGTAGGGAGGCATGTTGTACTGGAGCATGAACTGTTCGCGATACTCGCCCGCGATGGCGTCGATGATCTGCGAGTCGCGGCCGGTGCCGAGCGTCGTCGTCACGAGCGCCTGCGTTTCGCCGCGCGTGAAGAGCGCCGATCCGTGTGCCCGCGGCAGCACCCCGACTCGAATCGAAATGGGACGCACGGTGCGGGTATCGCGGCCGTCGATTCGCGGCTCCCCGTCCAGGATCTGCGAGCGGACGATCTTGGCCTCGAGATCGAAGAGAATATCCTTGACCGTATTCGGATCCGGGGGTGTCTCGCCCTGCCCCACGGCTTCCAGGACCCGCGCCTGAATCTCCGCGAGTCGCTGCTGGCGCGCCTGCTTCTGCTTCACCGCGAACGCCTCGCGCAAATCGGCCTGGGCGAGCTCGGTGACTTTTTCGAGTAGCGTTTGATCCTTTGCCGGCGCCTGCCACGTCCACGCCGGCTTGGCGGCGACATCGGCAAGCTCGTTGATCGCCTGGATGGCCGCTTGCATCTGCTGGTGGCCGAACACCACTGCGCCGAGCATCACTTCCTCGGAGAGCTCGTTCGCCTCGGACTCGACCATGAGCACGGCGTGCTCGGTGCCGGCGACCACGAGATTCAGCTTGCTCTCCAGCATCTGGGTCGCGGTAGGGTTGAGGACATACTGGCCGTCCACGTAGCCGACGCGAGCGGCGCCGATGGGGCCATTGAACGGAAGGCCCGCGAGCGTGAGCGCGGCGGACACCCCGATCATGGCGGGAATGTCGGAGTCGATTTCCGGGTTGAGCGAAAGCACCGTCGCGACGACCTGGACTTCGTGATAGAAGCCGTCCGGAAACAACGGCCGGATCGGGCGGTCGATCAGGCGGGAGGTCAGAATCTCCTTTTCGGTCGGCCGGCCTTCGCGCTTGAAGAATCCACCGGGGATTCGCCCCGCGGCGTAGAACTTCTCGGCGTAATCGACCGTCAGCGGCAGGAAGTCAGCGCCTGGACGCGGCGCCTTGGAGCCCACGACGGTGCACAGCACGATCGTATCGTCCACGGTGACGAGGACAGCGCCCGAGGCCTGACGGGCAATCTCGCCGGTCTCCAGCGTGGCCTGGTGGGCGCCGTATGAAAATGTCTTGCGGATGGGATTCAACGCCATCTCCTTTGCTCAATGACCGCCACGGCGACGGCCGGCCGATGCCGGTGTCACGACCCTAGCGGAGGAAGCGGGACGGGTAGACAGTGAAAAGACAAACGCCCACCGGCAGGGCCGTGTGGACGTTCAGGGAAATCACTTGCGGAGTCCAAGCTGCCCGATCAGCTTGCGATAATTGTCCAGGTCGGTACGCTTCAGGTAATCCAGCATCCTGCGGCGCTGACTCACCATTCTGAGCAGCCCGCGCCGCGAATGGTGATCCTTGACGTTTGCCTTGAAATGATCGGCCAGCCCGTTGATCCGGGCGGTGAGCAGCGCGATCTGTACTGCCGGTGAGCCGGTGTCGCCCGGCTTGCGCTGATGCGCATCGATGATCTTCGCCGTCTCGGCGGTGGTGATGGACATTAACTGGCTCTCTTCCCTAGATTTTCCTGATTTCCGGCGGTCTTCCCGCGCATTCGGTATCGAAGCGGTCTCGAAGCGGGATCGATGTTCGAAAACCGCGGATTTTACACTGTGTTCAAGAGGTACCACAAGGCAGATCGGGCTCGTTCCGACCTGTAGGCCCCGCTACCAGCCGATCCGGGTGCACCCGGCCGTCCGTGGCCCGTCCGCGGCCCAGAAACGCCCCGTCGGGTCCATACACGCGCACTTGCCCCTTGATGTCCCCCGCCGCATGATCGATCGCCTGGCCCTGCGTGAATCGCAGGGACGTTGGGTGCGAGAGCGCGATCTGCGGCAGCCCCTCGAGCAGCTCGTCCGTGGCCCGCAGCGATCCGATCAGAGCATCGGGCGACATGGCGTCGAGTTCGGGCAGCGTCAGGGCATCGGCAAGCCGGAATGATCCGACTTGCGTGCGCCGCAGCGCCGCGAGATGCCCGCCGCAACCCAGCTTGGTACCGATGTCCTCGGCGAGGGTGCGCACGTAGGTTCCCGTCCCGACATGCGCCTCGAGCTCGACGGTCCGCCCGTCGAACGATCGAACGTCGAGCCGATGAACGGCTATCTTGCGCGGCTGGCGCTCGATCTCCTGCCCCGCCCGGGCATAGGCATAGTAGGGCTTGCCGTCTTTCTTGAGCGCCGAGTGCCGGGGCGGCACCTGATCGATTTCGCCGACGAACGACGCCACCACCCGATCTACTGCTTCGCGCGACACGTCCGGGTCGCAGGTGGTCAGAATTTCGCCTTCCGCGTCTCCCGTGCTCGTCGTCACGCCCAGGCGTATCGTGGCATCGTAGATCTTGTCCGCTCCGAGCAGCGCGCCCGCAAACCTGGTTGCCTCGCCAAACAGCACGACGAGCAGTCCCGTCGCGCACGGATCGAGTGTCCCGGTGTGGCCCGCCTTTGCGGCGCCGAAGATCCGGCGCACTGACTGGAGCGCGCGGTTGGAGGATACGCCGGGAGGCTTGTCCAGGAGCAGCACGCCGTTCACCACTCGCCAGGACTTGCGGGGCGTCATGGCATCAGGGCGCCCGGGGGCGCGTGGCTAGTCCGCGTCGGATCCGCCGCTTTCTGCGACCGCCGCGTCGATGAGGCGCGACAGGCGCACGCCCTCCTCGACCGACGCATCGTGGACGAAGTGCAGCTCGGGAATGTTGTGGATGCGCATGCGCCGACCGAGCGCGGTGCGCAGAAATCCGGCGGCACGACCGAGACCCGAAGCGATCTCCTGCCGCTCGTCCTCGCCCACCAGCGACGTGAAGAAGACTTTCGCATGCGCCAGATCCGCCGACACGTCGACGCCAGTCACCGTCACCAGCCGCACCCGCGGGTCCTTCAACTCCTCGCGCAGGATCTCGGCAAGCTCACGCTGGATCTGGTCGGCGACCCGCTTGGCGCGGGGGCTCGTTCTCACAATCGTTCCATCGGGAGATCCGCGCCTGCATCAGAGTGTGCGGGCGACCTCCTGGACTTCGTAGACCTCGAGCTGGTCGCCAACCTTGATATCGTCATTGCCCTTGATCGAGAGCCCGCATTCGAACCCGGCCTTCACCTCACGGACGTCGTCCTTGAAGCGCTTCAGCGAGTCGAGCTCACCATCGTGGATCACAACGTTGTCGCGCAACAGCCGGATGCGGGCATTGCGCCGGACGAGCCCTTCGAGGACGTAACAGCCGGCAACGGTCCCGACCTTCGAGATCCGGAATACCTGGCGGATCTCGACGAGTCCGAGGACGTTCTCCCGCTTCTCGGGGGCAAGCATTCCCGAAAGCGCCGCCTTCACCTCGTCGACCGCCTCGTAGATGATGTTGTAGTAGCGAACGTCGACGCCATTGCCTTCCGCAAGCTTGCGGGCTGTCGCATCTGCCCGGGTGTTGAAGCCGATGATCACCGCGTTGGAAGCGAGCGCGAGATTCACGTCGGACTCGGTGATGCCCCCCACCGCTGCGTGGACGACACTCACCCTGACCTCGTCGGTGGACAGTCGGGTCAACGCGTGTGACAGCGCTTCCTGCGAGCCCTGCACGTCCGCCTTGATGAGCAACGGGAGCATCTTGACCCCCCCTTCGCCCATGTTCTCGAAGACATTCTCCAGCTTGGCCGCCTGCTTCTTGGCCAGCTTGACGTCCCGGAACTTGCCCTGTCGGAAAAGCGCGATCTCGCGGGCCTTGCGCTCGTCGCCGAGCGCTGGCAGTTCCTCGCCGGCGTTCGGGACTTCGGAAAGCCCCAGGATCTCGTCCGGGATCGACGGGCCGGCAGACTGCACGTTGCGCCCGGTCTCGTCGAGCATTGCCCGCACACGCCCGAACGCCGCGCCGCCCAGCACTACGTCGCCGCGCTTCAGGGTGCCGGATTGAACGAGGACAGTCGCCACCGGGCCACGACCCTTGTCGAGGCGCGCCTCGACGACGATTCCTTTCGCCGGCGCGTCGACCGGTGCCTTGAGCTCCAGCACCTCCGCCTGCAGGAGCACCTGCTCGAGCAGGGCGTCGATACCGGCACCGGTCTTCGCCGAGACCGACACGAAGGGCGTGTCGCCGCCGTACTCCTCGGGGACCACACCTTGCGCGACGAGCCCCTGTCGAACGCGGTCGGCGTTCGCCTCCGGCTTGTCGATCTTGTTGATTGCCACGACCATCGGCACGTTACCCGCCTTGGCGTGGTGAATCGCCTCGATCGTCTGCGGCATGACACCATCGTCCGCCGCCACGACCAGAATCACGATGTCCGTCACCTTGGCGCCACGCGCCCGCATCGCCGTGAAAGCCTCGTGGCCCGGCGTATCGAGGAACGTGACGACGCCCCGCGGCGTCTCGACGTGATAGGCGCCGATATGCTGTGTGATGCCGCCCGCCTCGCCCGCGGCGACCTTGGCACGGCGGATATAGTCGAGCAGCGACGTCTTGCCGTGATCGACGTGCCCCATCACCGTCACCACCGGCGCGCGCGGCTCGAGCGGTGCCTCGGCATGCTCGGGTGCCTCGTCGAGATAGGCCTCCGGGTGGTCGATCTTGGCGGCAATGGCCTTCTGCCCCATCTCCTCGACGACGATCATGGCCGTCTCCTGATCGAGGACCTGGTTGATGGTCACCATCTGCCCGAGCTTGATCAGGACCTTGATGACCTCGGCGGCCTTGACGGACATCTTGTGGGCCAGCTCACCGACGGTGATCGTCTCGGGGACGGGAATGTGGCGGATGACCGGCTCGGCAGGTGCCACGAACGCGGGTTGCTCCTCCGCTTGCGCGGGTCGATGCCGCGCAACCTTCGGCTGATGCCACCCGCCGCCGCCGCCGGCAGTGTCGCCCCGTGTCTTGATGGTCCGCCGCTTGGCGCCTTCGTCGCGCCACACGGTAACCTGCTTGACGGGCTTCTTGGCCTTGCGCTCCGCGCCGGCACCGGCGCCGGCAGTCTTCGTCTTGTGCAAGGTCGTGTCCGCGCCGGGAGCAGGCTGTGCC
>JBAVOG010000717.1:0-2207 GCA_049691875.1 Burkholderiales bacterium
GTACGGGCAAGCACGCCGATCCGGTCGAGCGACGGCGCGAGCGGCAACACGCCGGTCGAGTCAACGCGCCCCGTGCTGGGCACGAATCCGACGATCCCGCAGTACGACGCAGGAATTCGCACCGACCCTAGCGTATCGGTGCCGAGCGCCGCAATGCAGAGTCCGGCGGCCACCGCCGCTGCAGAGCCACTGCTCGAACCCCCGGCCGTATGGTCAAGCGCCCGGGGATTGTGGCAGCGGCCGAAGACGGAATTGTCGCCTAGCGCGCCGAGCGCAGCCTCGTCCATCAGGGTCTTTCCGAGAAAGACGGCGCCCCGTTCCCGCAGGCGCGCGATGCAGGTCGCATCGCGTTGTGCAATTCGCGCCTTGAACGCGCCGATCCCGGCAGCCGCGGGCAATCCGGCCACGTCGATGTTGTCCTTTACCGCCAGAGGAATCCCGTCCAGTGGCCCCCACGACGCGCCGCGATGCCAACGCTCGTCCGAACTGCGCGCAGCAGCCTGCGCGCCGGCGGCATCGATGCAAACGAAAGCGTTGAGACGCGGGTTCATGGCCTCGATGTCGCGCAGACGCGACGCGACGAGATCCTGCGCGCACGAAGTGCCGCGGACGCGGCGCGCTTGAAAGGCGGCGATTTCCCCAATTGACATCGCATCGGCATCATACTCGGCCAGCCGTGGAAGAAGTGCCCGCGCCGCACCGCCGCACCTTGGGCTTCGGGCGCGCGAAGCTGCTACGCCGGTGGAACCAGGCAGCAGATGCACGATTCGATGAGCGCTATGATTGGCGCTCGAACGTGGGGCGGCCGCCCCCGCCAACGGGGAAAATCTTCATGGAAATGATCGATCGCGGGCTTTCCGAAGAGCAGCGACTGATGCGCGAGAGTTGCCGTGCCTTCGTCGACGACTTCGTCAGCCCCTTCATTCGGCGCGAGTGGCAGCGCGAGTGGCGCATGGACCCTGACGACCGGCTGCCGCGCAGCATACTCGAGGCGGCCGATCGGATCGGCATCCGGACGCTCGGCGTGCCGGAGGAATTCGGCGGCATGCAGCTCGATTCTGCCAGCGAAGTACAGACCTTCGCGCTGATCGCGGAGGAGATCGCACGCGGCGACTCCGGTCTTGCCGACAAGCTCGTCCAGAACTGGAAGGTGTCGGTGCTGCTGCGGAACCTTGCGCCGACGCACCTGCAGAAGCGCTGGTTCACTCGTCTGGTCGAGGATCCCGGATTCCTGCTCGCGCACTGCCTCACCGAGCCGCGCGGCGCGTCGGACCGCTGGCTACCGTATAACGTGCCCGAGGCGGCGATGCACACCAAAGCGGTGCTCAAGGGCGGCGAGTGGGTGATCAACGGGCGCAAGCAGTTCATCAGCAACGGGTACGACGCAGGGCTCTTCGTGGTCTACGCCAACACGAAACCGGGGGTCGGCATGCTGCAGAGCACGTCGAGCTTCGTCGTTCCGCGCGATACGCCCGGCCTCACGGTTGCCCGCTGCAACGAGACCATGGGCTGCCGCTTCATGAACAACGGCGAGCTCGTGTTCGAAGACTGCCGCGTCCCCGCGGACCACCTGCTGGTGGAGAACGATGCCCTCGGGAAGGCGGGCATCTATTTCCGCCCGGGGAAAATCATCCAGGCTGCCAAGAATCTGGGCGTCGGGATGGCCGCGTTCGAGCGCACCGCGGACTATGTGCAGCACTACGTCCAGGGCGGGCGGATCCTGATCAAGCATCAGGCGGTCGCCCTGCGGCTCGCCGAGATGGCGACGAAGCTCGCCGCCGTGCGTGCGCTCCTCCGGGAGGCTGCGCGCGCGGTCGACGAGGGCGCCGCCGACGCGGATCCGCTTTGCAACATGGTCAAGCTTTTCGCGTCCGAGGAAGTCTTCAAGGTGTGCACGCACGCCATGGAGCTCCATGGCGGAAACGGCGTGATGCTCGACTTCGGCGTGGAGAAGCTGGTCCGCGACGCAGCCATCTTCCTGCACATGGACGCGACGACCGACATCTCGCGCTTCAAGATCGTGAAGGCCCTGTTCCCGCACACGGCCGGCGCCTATGCCGGGCCGGAAAGCTGAACGCGGCGCATCCCCCGACCAACCGGACCGCCGAGGAGACCACTCGATGGCACGCAAACGCACGACTTCCAGAAAGTCCAAATCGCAACCCAGAGCGAAGGCCCGCCGCGGTGCGATCCGCGCCGACCGGCAA
>JBAVOG010000718.1:0-7751 GCA_049691875.1 Burkholderiales bacterium
GTGCTTCTTCACGCAAGAGCGGGCGTACGAACAAGGGACGAATGTCCCTTGTATATCCCCGAACGAACAAGGGGCCAGGGAAGGGGTGGGACCCTTCCCTTCCCACCTGCCCTTGTATATCCCCCCGTCTGCGAGTGGAGGCGTATTTTGAGATAGGTTCTAGATTGTCGTGCGGAGTCGCGCGCGGGCAGGGTAAGATTGCGCCCCAGTGAAGTTTCCGTCCCGACTTTCCAGACCGATTCGCCCAGTGCTGGCTGCGGCACTCGCGGCAGTCACGCTCGCCGCCGCCTCATCTCCTGCCGTAGCCGCCACGACCAGTTACTCCTACCGGGTCGAGCTAGCCGGGTCCGCGACCAAGTCGCGCGTGCACGCAGGCGGTGTGGACTGGGAGTGCCGAAGCAAGTACTGCATCGCGTCAGCGCCCGGCGGCAACGTGAGCGTGCGGGGCTGCAAGGAGCTTGCAAGCCAGGTTGGCCGCGTGGTCTCCTACCGCAGCGAGATCAAGCAGCTCGCGGGCGACCAGATCGATCAGTGCAACGCTGCGGTCGCGTCCGCAAAGCCGCCTCCCGGGCGAGCACCGACCACGGCAGGCGGCACTGCTGAGATGGCGAAGCAGCCGGAGCGACCGGCGCGCGTGACCACCGAGGAGCTCACGTTCACCGGGGTGCACAAGTGGAACCCCGCAAAGTGAGCGGCGTGGCCCGGCTCGCAGCGATCTTGCTCGTGTGCGCGGTCCTCGCCACGCCCTTGGCGGCGCGGGCCGAAGTCTTCATCGTCGAGACCCCGATCTCGGTCAAGGGGCTGCCGCCGGACGTCATCGACGGCGCGGTCACGTGCGCGGTGTTCACCGAGGTGGACGGACACACCAGCAACCTGGGCTACGGCGGGTTCGGCTCCGTGCAGTTCACGGTGAAGGGCGGGGCGTATCTCGGCCGGCTGCGCGTCCCGGTCCAGCTCGACGTGGCCTCGGCCGACCTCCTGCGCTCGTACCGCTGCACGCTCTACTTCATCCGCAACATCGGCGGAGAGCGCAAGAGCGCCACCGCGGCCCGCCTCTCCGATCCCGCCAGTCCCGACTATCGCGAGGATTTCCGCCGTGCGGTCGGCAGCCGCTTTGCCGGCGAGGCCAAGGGGACGTTGTAGCCGGATTCCGGCAAACGGATCGAGCGCTACCCCTGGCGGGCCGCTTCAGGCAGATCCCGATACACGTCGAGATCGTGCGTGAAGGTCTCCGCGAAGTCCCTGCCGCTGCGACTCCGGTACTGCACGCGTGCGCGAAATGAATCCTCGTGCGGGCGACCGAAGAACAGCGGGGCCGCGTCCAGAAAGACCCGTATCGATTTTCCCGGGGGCAGGTACGCAAGCCGTCGGAAGATGGCCGCGTCGGACACGACCCTCTCGCCGCCGAGCCCGACCAGGTCGGGCGAGAATTTCACCGACACACGGCAGGCGAGGTCGTCCCCGATGTTCCGCAGCACCAGAAACAGCGCGCCCTGCTCGCAATCGACGTCCAGGATCACGTCGGGCCGGCGCTCGGGTGCCGAAACCCGGCTGCCTGCGCCGCCCGCTGCCCGGGACGCGGTCTTGCGCTTAGTGGCCATGGCGCAACGCTTGCATCACTCGATTTCCAGGCCTTCGTGACAGATCTCGATCGACTCCATGGCGACGGCGTTCGATTGCGCATTCAGCGCCGGTCCTTCCCATTTGCATATCCATCCCCGGCGAAACCGGATCCGGAGCATCGGCTCGCGACGCGCGTCGAGCAGCACGATCACTCCGTCCCGGCGCTGCACCTCTCCGTGCCGGACAGCGTTCAGCCATTGCCACAGCGTGAGGTCGCCGACGATGCCGCGCTTCAGCGTGATGTTGGAGTACTTCGCCAGGCCCGGAATCTTGCGGACGGTGCTGTCCTCCGAGCCGTTGCGGTACTCGACGGCGCTGATCTCGACGTTCAGACCCGAAACCTCGGAGAAGCCGGCGACAGTGACGCCGTCGATCTCGACCAGAAAGGTTTGCGCCAGATATGGATCATTCATCTGCACGGGCATGGCTGGATCCCCTTCGCGTGGAACTTACGCTGCGTCAAGAGACGCCCGGACTAGCACGGAACGTATGCGTAGAAGCAATATCCCCTCGCCGAGCCGGCGTAGCAGGGAGTAACGCCGTTGCTCACGGAATATCCGCGACTCTGCGCCTCGCGCAACCTTTGCCAGGCCGTGGACTGTGTCGCGTACGGTCCGACCTGTTGTGGGCACTGCCTGTACTGGGCGAGGTGAAACCGGTTCTGCGACAGGACCAGCGCCTGATCACTCGTGTGGACCGGGGTCTGCGAAAGTGCCGGTATCGGCGTCAGAATCGTCACGCCCGCGAAGAGGGACAGGGCGAGGATGACTCTGCGAGATTCGAGCTTGACGGGTTTCATGGCACACCTCCTTTCGACGGGATCGCCGGGATGCGATCCGATGTGCCCAAAGCCTAGCAAGCGCGATTTGACCTGGCACGGTGAAATTACCAATTGACCTGTGGACTATGCACAGAGCCCGCGCGACTGCACCCCGAGATAGCGACGCTTCGCGCGCCCGGGCTTACTCGATCGGAGCCGCGTCTGGGCGTTGCCCCGCACCCTGCTGCCGATCACGGCGCCACGCGGCCGGCGGTTGGCCCACCAGGCGCTTGAACGCGCGCGCGAACGCCGCCTCGGAGTCGTAACCGACCTCGAGCGCGATGGTCGCCACAGTTGCGCTCGTGTCGAGCAGCATGCGCGCCGCGACCTGCATCCGCCACTGGGCGAGGTACTGCATCGGCGGCATGCCGATCAGCTGCGCGAAGCGTTCGTGCAGCGCCGAGCGCGAAAGGCCGACGCGCCGACCAAGATCATCGATCGTCCAGTCCTGAGCGGGCTGTTCGTGCAGCAGCGCGAGCGCGCGCCCGATCAGGCGATCCCGCAGGCCGGCCAGCCATCCGGCGCTGTCCGGCGGCAGGCTGGCCGTGTACCGTCGCATCGCGTCGACGAACATCATCTCGCTCATTCGCGCGAGCATCGCCTCGCTCCCCGGCCGACTGGCGCTCGATTCGGCCACGGCCTGGTGCATGAACTGCGCGATCCAGCTGCCGTCGTCGGTTGCGCGAAGATGCAGCAATCTCGGCAGGCTTTCGATCAGCGGATTGAACGGTTGCCGATCGCAGCCGAGGAAGCCGCACACGATCGTCGTTTCACCGGCGACGTCGGATGGAGCGTTCGACGGTCGGTTCGCGCCGCGGTAGGCGATGCGCAGCGGCAGCGGACCCAGGGCCGACTGGCCGAACCAGTCGGGGTCCGGAGCATCGCCGCGCATCCCGGGGGCGTTCGAGACGACGTGCGCGTCACCGTGCGGAAAGAGGGCCACATCGCCGATCGAAAGGCGTGCTGCGGGCCCGCCCGGTATCCCCGCCCAGCAGCTGCCCCGCGCGACGACGTGGTATTCCATCACGTGCTCGACGCCGCGCATGATCAGTGGCGCAATGTCCTTCGAGGCCGGCGCCTCGGCCGCCCACTCGCCGATGCCACTGACATAGAAAAACACCGCGCCACGCAAGCGAACGCCGCGCAGCACATCCGACAGGGTGTCCTGACTCATTTCGAGGTTGGTGCCGGAGTCTCGATCAAGGCGGGCGGACTGCCGATCAAGCGCCTAGTGTACGTCGTCGCGAACGCGGACGCGCGAGCAAGCGGAAACGACGCCAGGCCGAGTGCACTTTCGTGCGCCCGCTCAGGATGCAGCCTCCTACTGCCAGGAGTTGACACATGAGCAACGAAAGAGTGTACGAGGGAAGCTGCTTTTGCGGATCGGTGCAGTTCAAGGTGGCGGGCGAGCCGGCCGCGATGGGCTACTGTCATTGTGGCGACTGTCGGCTCTGGTCAGCCGGTCCGGTCAACGCTTTCACGCTGTGGAAGCCCGACGCGGTGCAGGTGATCCGCGGCGCGGATGCCATCCGGACCCACAACAAGACCGACAGAAGCGCGCGCAAGTGGTGCGCGAACTGCGGGGGCCATCTGTTCACCGACCATCCGCACTGGGAACTCGTCGACGTGTACGCGGCCACGATACCGAGCTTTGCATTCAAGCCCGGGGTGCACGTGCACTATCAGGAGACCGTCTTGCGCATCAAGGACGGGCTCCCGAAGCTGAAGGATCTGCCCGCGGAGATGGGCGGGTCGGGCGAGGCGATTTCCGAATCGGACCGCGCGGCGTGAAAGCGCCGCTCGCGAGCGCGAAGAGATAGCCGGCCTCAGCGACGCGCGGGGACCGTCCAGAGATAGATCGTGTCCCGATCGATCCGGACGGTCTTCTCCGGCGGCCAGTCGCGCCCCATCGTGAAGTCGTGCGACACGACGCGCGTGCCCGGCTCGAGGTCGCGCAGCAGCTTGGGCTTGAGCTTCTGGTTGATCTCCGGCAGGAGGTAGAGCGTGACCACCGTCGCCGGGCGGATGTCGGCGTCGAAGAGATCGCCCTGGATGAACTTCACCCGGTCCGTCACGCCGTTGCGCTTGGCGATGTAGTTGGCATCTTGGATGCGCTCGGGATCGATATCCACGCCGACGCCGCGCGCCCCGTACTTGCGCGCGGCCGTGACGACGATGCGTCCGTCGCCGCAGCCGAGGTCGTAGACGACGTCGTTCGCGGTCACGCCGGCGAGATCGAGCATCGCCTCGACCACTTCCTGCTTCGTTGGCACGTAGGGAACGTCGAGCTCGAACTGCTCGAGCTTGCGGGGCGCGGCGCCTTGCTGCGCGCGGGCGGCAGGCAGGGCCAGCGAGGCGGCGACTGCCCCGGTCCACGCGATGAACGTGCGTCGCTTCATATGGATTGCCTCGATGCGGTTGCCGGGCCGCCGAATCGCAGGTTGACGGCCAGGAGCACGACGCCGACCGCGAGGACACCCACCCCCAGCCACGCGCCGTTCGCGACGTATGCCAGGCTCGAGTAGAGAAGGTAGGCGCACGTGGCCACGAAGACCACCGGCGTGAACGGATAGAGGGGCACGCGGAACGGGCGCGGCCGGTCCGGGTCGCGCACGCGCAGGACGAATACGCCGATCCCCACCAGCATGATGAAGAACCAGAAGACGGGCATCGTGTAGTTGACCATGGTCTCGATCTGCGCTGCGAACGCGCCGGCGACGATGAGCACGAGCGCCACGACGCACTGAACGACGAGCGCGTTGCGCGGCGCGTCCGATCGATCGTGCCATTGACCGAGCCAGGCGAAGACCGGCCAGTCGCGTCCCAGCGCATAGTTCGAGCGGGCGCCGACGATGATGGTCGCGTTGATCGAGGTGAGCGCCGCGATGGCGATGATGACGCTGATCGCCTTCGATCCCAACTCGCCGAAGCTCAGGCGCAGCACGTCCGCGGCGACCGTGCTGCTCTTGGCGACGCCCTGCAGCCCGAGCGCCCGCGCGTACGCATAGTTCATCGCGAGGTAGATCGCCATGACGAGCAGGAGGGAGAGCACCAGTGCGGTGACGATGCTGCGCCGCTCCTTCAGCTCGGCGGAGACGTAGGCGGCTTCGTTCCATCCGCCGTAGGTGAACAGAACGAACAGGATGGCGAACGGTATCCCGGCGGTCCAGGGCTTTGCGTCGCCGGGTGTGACGGGAGCGGCGGCGGCCGGATCGGCCGCGAATCCCGCGACGATGACGGCCAGGACGCCGACCACGAGCAGCACGGTGAGCACGTTCTGCGTGCCCTTCGTCTCGCGAATTCCGGCCACGTTGATCGCCGTGAGCGCGAGCACTGCGAGCAGGGCATAGATCGCGGAAGAGTGTGGCCCGAGCCGCAGCAGGTTGGAGGCGTAGTCGCCGAAGGTGAAGCCGAGGATTGCGATCGAGCCCGTGGTGATGACCGCGATACGCGCCCACGCGAACAGGAACGACAGGCTACGACCGTAGGCGCGGTAAAGAAAGTGATAGTCGCCGCCCGTGTTCGGGTAGGTGGTCGCGAGCTCCGCGTAACAGAGCGCACCGACGAGCGAGATCAGGCCTCCCGCCACCCACAAGCCGTAGAACACGAACTCGTTTGCGCTGTTGCCCGCCACCAGTGACGGCAAGCGGAAGATTCCGGCACCGATGACCAGTCCGACGATTATCGCCATCACGTCACGGGTGGCGAGGACGGGCTTGGGGGTTCCGTGCGGCGTGCTTTCGATGCTGCTCACGTGGCGGGTCTCCTGGGGCGAGGCGGCAGTGTACTCCGCCGCGTGGCGGGCTTCAGGCGCGCAGGATTTCGCGTGCGGCGTTCGCGCCGGCGGCGCCGACGATATCGCCTCCCGGGTGCATGGCCGGGCCGCAGAGATACAAGCCGGCCACGGGGGTGCTATAGCGTGCCAGCGCGGGAATCGGTCGCATCCACAGAAACTGGTCGAGCGCGAGCTCCGCGTGCGCGGGCTGACCTTCCGGCCAGCCTGCGCGCTCCGCGAGGTCGCGTGGCGTGAACACGCTGCGCTCGGTAATCGCGGCGTCCCCGCCCGGAATGTGATCCGCGAGCGCATGTACCACCAGGTCCCCGAGCGCGCCGCGGCGCGCTGCATCCCACTCTCCATCGGCCAGCGCGTACGGCGCGTACTGCATGTGCACTTCCACCCGGTGGCGGCCGTCGAGCGTCGGCTCGCCCGCTCTTGCTTCCAGATAGGGTTGCTGCGAAATGTGCCCGTACTTCGCATCGTCGGACGCGTGCTCGAGATGTTCGAGAGAAGGCGCAATCGCGAGCCGGGCGAATCCGGGGGAACGATCGAGCGTGAGGTTCACGCGCGCAGTGACGCCTCGCGACCGGATATTGCGGACGGCGCGGGTGACCTCCGGGTCGAGCCAGCCCGTGTCCATGAGCTCGAGCAGCGTGCGACGTGGATCGAGGCCGGACAGGACAATTGGCGCAGCGATGTGCGCGCCGTTCGCAAGCGTGACCCCGGTGACGTGCTCTGCGCGCACGTTGATGCCGGCGACCTCCGCACCGCGCCGGATCTCGATTCCGGGAAGACCGCTCAGCACGCGGATGACGTCGGAGGATGCGGGACGGAACACGCCGGGCATTGCGCCGACGTGACGATGCAGAAGCGCGAAAGCCGTCCCGCCGGCACGCGGTCCGTATCGCAGATGGCGAATTCCGGCCGCGCCGAGCGCGCCCTTGAGCACATCGGTCTCGAACCAGTCGTCCAGCCAGTCGGCAATCGACATCGGCAGGATGCGCAGGAGGTCGGGGATGCCTTCGTGTCCGAGCTGTCGGACGCGCAAGCCGAGTCGCAGGTGATGAAACCGTGCAAGGACGCCGCGGCGCGTGGGATCCGGCGGCGGCGCCATATAGAGTGCCTCCAGCAACCGGGCGAGTCGGGCCATGCGCGCGCAGAACGCAGGCCACCGATCGGCGTCGTGCGGACTCACCCGCCGGATCGCGTCGGCCGTTTGCTGGATGTCCGGCGTGAGCTCGAGTCGGTCGCCGTCGGGCAAAGGGATCGTGAGCCAGGGATCTCGCTCGGCGACCGTCAGTCCCGCGCGGTGCAGCCCGAGATCGCGCGCGATCTGCGGCGGGATCCACCCTTCGTCGTCGTGCAGGGCGTGTGCATCGAGCACCAGCACCTTGTGCCCGGCACGCGCCAGGGTGTGTGCGGCGACGAGCTCGTTTGCGCCGGCACCCAGAACGACCGCGCCGGGCACGATCGCGTGCGCGCTCACGTTTCCTCCCGCAGGATCGTGCGCGCGGCGTTGCGGCCCGACGC
>JBAVOG010000719.1:0-23974 GCA_049691875.1 Burkholderiales bacterium
GTATCAATCGAGTCTGACCCCTTTGACCCCTTTGATCCTCGATCAACCGGGGAGTATCAATCGAGTCTGACCCCTTTGTTCTTTTGTTCTTGTTCCTTTGTTCGGCAGCGAAATCACCCGAGCAACAATCTGCTGCCGCCCAAACTCCGAGCGCGCGAAATATTTCGGCCGCTCGAAACGTATACCGCTCAGGCACGCAAGAAGCCGCCGGCCGCACGCAGCCGTAGTTCCGCGCGTCTCGCTCGAGACACCGCTTCGGCTCGCGTAGAGCCGTCCTGCCCAGCTTGACCATTGCCTGCGATCGCTTCGCTGTTCGCGCTCGCCCATACGGTACGCACTTACAGGAGGAGTATCCAATGAGACTCGCAAAGATTGCGTTGATCGCACTTGGTTTCGTCGTTCCACTTTCCGCGCACGCACGCGACACCCTGGTCCGCTTCGAAGGAGGAATCGGAGTGATTCCGACGTCGCGGGTCAATCAGCCCGTTTCGCCTTCCACGATACCCACCGTGGTCACCAACGTGGTCCGCAAGCGTAATCCTGGCGGCCAGCCGTGGGTGATCGCGCGCCTGGAGGCCAGGATAAGGATGGATGGAAGCATCAGGGCCACCGGACGCGGATTGCTCCTAGCCGGCGGCGACGGCATCGGGACGACCGGCAATCAGAGCGTCCGGGCCGTCCTCTTCTGCGGCCCCGCTGCGACCGCGTCGGAGCATTCGTCGGAGCTCGTTCCGCTCGAGCCTGATGGTGACTTCAAGATCAACGGCGAACTCTCTCCGGCGCCGCCTGCGACATGCGACACGCCGGTGCTGCTGATCGTGAACGGGGGCGGCGCTTGGTTCGCAGCCGGAATTCTCGACGACTGATTTCCGGACGCGGAAGGGCCTGACGCGACAAAGGCGCCCACAACGCAAGAGGGCACGCCGGGACAGCATGCCCTCTTCCCATGCCGCAGCGCTTTCGGCCTGCGACTATCAGAGCGATCCTTTTGCTAGTGGTGGCGGTGGTGCCGTTGCTTATTCTTGCCGTCGAGGTTGTCGAAGACGACCTTGCCGTTCACGATCGTCAGCACGGACCGGATGTCCGGAATCTTCTCGTCCGGCACCTTGAAGTAGTCGTCGCTCAGCACCGCCACGTCGGCCCACTTGCCCTCCTCGATGGTCCCGACGTGCTTTTCCCATTCGGGTCCGAGAAACCAGGCATTGTCCGCAGTGTAGAGACGCAGAACTTCCTTCCGGCTGATGGTCTGGCTGCCGTTGATCACCTGACCGGCGGCGTTCTTCCCGGTGACCGCGTAGTACATGCCGGCCCACGGGTCCATGACCGAGATCTGCATGCCGTCCGAGCTCATCCCGGCGCGAGCACCCAGCTTGAGGATGGTCCGGAACGGCGGGCCGGCTTCGACACTGCCCGGCGTTCCACTGAGCCAGCGCCACCCGCCGAGCACGCTCAGCCCGACCCCCAGCCTCTTCGAGATCTCGATGTACTGCTCGGTGATGAACGGAACGTGGGCGACCACCCAGCGCAGCTTGGTGATTCCGTCCGGATTTACTACGGCAGCATGGGCGGGATTTGCCGGCGTCTGGGGGATGCCCGAAGTGCTGAGCTCGGTATTCACGGTATCCCAGAAATTGAGAATGGTGGCGAAGTCGCTGCTGCTGAGCGAGTGGTTCTCGTTACGCCAACCGTTCAGCGCCACCAGGCGCGTGCCGTTCATCCATGCCGGCGAACCGATACCGCCGAACGCCGCACCCGCGGTGAACTCGCCGATGGCGCCGTTCGCCAGCCACTCGTCGCCCAGAAAGGGAACGGTGTTGTTCAGCCGCTGCTGCAGCTGCGGCGTGTCCGGATCGGGCTCGATGTGCAGGTAGTTGATCTGGACGCGCGCCGGCAACTCACCTTTAGCGTGCAGCGCCCGCACGGAGTCGAACGCGCGGTACTGGTCGAAGGACGCGAGGCCATCGACGGCGGAACCCGTGTTGCCGAAATAGGATTCCGCGAAGTGGAAGCTGCCCTGATCGAGGTGCGTGGTCACGCCCACGGAGAGACCGAACTCCAGCGCGTCCAGAAGGCCGTCCATCTGGGCCGGAAGATTGTTGTGCTCCGGAAGGTCGCGCAGCGCCTGCAGGCCCAGGAGTGCCGGACTGTTGACGAACCCCGGATTGAGCGTACCGTCGGCATTCACCGGAACGCCTTTGCTCTCGAAGAACGCCTTGCCCAGGTCGTTCGTGCGTCCGGGTCCTGCGAAGCTCTCGAACAGGTAGACCGGATGCTTCGGCAGCGCGGCACTCAGCTCGGCGATGGTCGGAAACCGTCGTTCCCCCGAAGGAGCAAGGAACTGGCTCGCGTTGATTCCTCCGAGGCTGACGACCCACTCACCGTCCTTCAGCTCCTTGGCCCTGTCGGCGAGCATATCGAGCGCCTGGCCTACCGTGCGCGCCTTGTCGAGGCGCACGTCGTTGCCGGGGCGCAGCCCGAGCAGGATGATGTGATTGTGGTTGTCGATGATGCCCGGTACCGCGGTGCGTCCGCGCAGGTTGATGACCTTCGTGCAGCCATCGTCGTCGCCGCCCCTGGAGGACCCCACCGCTGCGAACTTTCCATCCTTGATCAGCACGGAGGATACGATCCTGTCCCGGCTGTCCATCGTGTGGATCCGGCCGTTGACGAGCTGGATCGTTTCCTTGCCGTCGCAACTTCGTCGATCCCGATCATCATCGTGGGCCGCAGCCGGCATCGCAGCCGTTACGCCAACCAACAATCCGATGCCCGCCCATGCTGCAGCGCAAGCGAAATTCTTCCGAGACGCGTATGCCATGGAGACCTCCTTTGGAACGTGCTTGTGCTTATTGGGTAGCGTGCCGCCCCGAGTACCGCAGCAGCGCCAGTACAGCATACGTTACGCGCGCATCGATTTGAATATCTCCGCTTGTCCAATCAAGCGACAAGAACGAATGTCAGTGGGATGCGCATTGCCTCCCACTGACCTCGGCTTGGCGTTCGTATTTTTGATTCAATCGCCGTGGATGTGGGATTTTTCCCACATTTCGGGACGATGTTGCAAGTGCACATGTGCGCATCGCAAATCACGATGCGACGCGGAAGTCGCCGACCGACTTCTGAAAAGAAGAAGGCACACCGTCGAGGCGTGCCTTCTCGTCGGAACTGCGCCCTCTTTCTTTGCGCTCTTCCTATGCCGTGTGGGAGCGCTAGAGCATGATCCTCAATCAGCTTCAGTTTGACTCAATGACGGTCGTGATGATCATCGTCGTCGTCATCGTGATCGCCGTGACCCTTACCTTTCCCGAGCCCGATTGTCTTCGCATCGCCGCGCAGTTCCAAGATATCCAGCCCGGCTCCGCCGCGATCAGACGCGTAGATATATCCGCGATTGTCGACCTCGAGGTTGTTCGTCATGTAGCCGGAAGCAGCGGTGTTCGCGTTACTCACGGGAACATAGAAGCCGACTTCCACCGGAGCCTGCGGCTCGCGAATATCCCAGGCGCGCACACCGCCAGTGAAGTAAGCGAGAAACGTCAACCGGCCGTAGTAGGGGTTCCTGAAGTTCTCCTCGCTCGAATGCACTCCGAAGCGTGCCCCGCGCGTGCAGTAGTTACCCCGCGGATACTTCTCGCCCGTGCGCGGATCGACCGACATCGTTGCGATGACCATCGGCCCCTGCCAGGGATCAGTTTCGACACGCGTTCCGGGTGGAGCGGTCAGCGAATTCTCGACCGTGACGTCGACGACGAAGCTCCAATGCGGCGCCTCGTTGCACAGATTTGACGTCGCCTCGGAAGCGAGCAGCACGATGTCGCGCGTCTTGAACTCGTTGTAGTTCTGATACCCCTTCGGCTGGAGCCCGAACACCGGGAAGCTGGTGTGGCCGCCCTGATCCGGCGACATATGGAGAATCCCGACCTGTGGCGCCATCAATTCTTCCGCGGTCGGCCTATCGGGGTGGATGCCGTCCCACGTTCCGCCATATTTACCCGGCAGCAGTTTCTTCCGGTCGAGGATCTGGAGAACGCCATCGTCACCGACCCCATAGGCCATGTAGATGCGATTGCCAATGACGTCGTCCGGCCCCGCGGCGCGCGCCAATGCTCCAGCGGCATTGGGATGCTCGAACGCGCTGATCGGGCCGTGAAGCGTCGGCGGCAACACCGGACTCGTGGAATCCGGTTCGGCGCCCGGCAAGCCGAAAGTGCGGATGTACGTCGGTTGTGCATTCCCACCGGCAAGTGCTGGATTCCAGTCATAGATAACCATCTGCTGGCCGACCCTCCATCGATCCGGGGACGGCACGTCCCTGCTGCCCGGCATGTAGGCGATGCCGGTCGTGCACTCCCACCAGAGCTTGTGCGTGTTGCGAATCCCCGTCAGCGCGGACAGGCGCGTGGGACTAGTGACATTCGATACGTCCCAGAGCTCGAACCCAGAGGAGGCACCGCCCTGGACGTTGCGGAGGAGAAAGACCTTGCTAGAGTCGCCGCTGCCCGGCAGATCCTTACCCAGGCACATCCGCACCATCTGCGACTGCCCCCCCGCCGGAGCCGGAATGTGGAACTTCTCCTTCGGGTGCTTAGGATCGGTGACGTCGACGATCATCGTTCCGTTCAATTCGATCGCGCCACCGTTCAGCGGATTGGGAGCGCTTCCATTATGCGTACCTACAAACGCAATCGTTTTCCCGTTTGGATACTTTATGACGTTCGGCTGATACGCCGATCGCCCCTGCAGATCGACGTGCCCCACCCGCCGCATGTTTTTCTGTTCACCACTCTGGCTCGCATCCGCGAGCGCGCTTCCGATTCCGATCACCAGTGCTGCCGATGTTGCGGCAGAGATTGCGATGAATCGAGTCTTGTTGTGCTTGACGGATAACAAGTTCATTTCGTACTCCCGATGAGGATCTTGTTCGTCACACACGGGCGACATGAGGTCGCCTTGCACCGCATCACTGCGGGCATTCGGGTCGTCCCACAGGTGTGGGACAGACGGGATCGTGTTTATCGTTACGGGCGCGCGCGGTATACCGAAAACTTGCGCGGACTGTCGGGCGATTTTTCGTTATCGACGTGGACGATACGCGTTATCGATGCAGGCGATAGATCAGCGGCGTGAGACCGGTCTCCCGGTGAAACTGTTCGGAGAAGTGACTCTGGTTGGCGTAACCAAGCTCCACCGCGATCGCCACGATCGGCAGGCTGGTGTGGACGAGCAGATGCTTGGCGCGTTCCAGTCGCTGTTGCATCACGTATTGATGCGGCGCAACGCCGATCAGTCGCTTGAAAACGTGTGCGAAATGATAGGGGCTCAGCCTGACCTCGTCGGCGATCGCCATCAACGTGAGCCGCTCGCCGAGATGCGCGTCGATGAAATCGAGCGCTTGCTGCATGCCCACTCGGTCGTGAGCGCCAGAATCGCGAGCGATCTTGCGGGACTGGTGCATCACGAGCGCTCGCACCAGGCGCTGGAAGGCGGAAAGCGCTGCCCGTGTGCGCGGGACGGACCCGCGCCCGGATCAGGGCCGACAGCGTCACCGCACGTACTTTGCGGTGCGGCAGCGAAGATTCGATACCGGACGGCGGGCCCGGATATGCCGCGGCACGACCACGTATCGCCAGTAAATAGCCCGAAGCGCCTAGACGAAGGTATGGAGATCGATTGTGTCGCCGCGAATCGTTCGCTTTGCTGCCGTGCAGCGTCGCGGTGGGCGTCACGGCACCGGATCGGATCCTTCGCGAAATTTCCGCCCGCCGGCCGGTTCGGCTACCGGACCGGATTCAGCGTGCCGTTGCAGCGGTCGGCGCGCCGGGCTGTGCGCCGCCTGCCGCGCCGGGCGTCGCAGATCCGGATCCGGCAGATGCCGGTTGATACGTGAATATCCAGTCCGTGTACGCGCCGCTGCCTTCGAATGCCGCATCCTCCAACCCGAAATTCGCGGTCTTGCGCGGCTTGTCCTTGGAGAGACTGTGCACGCCGAGGATGCGGTTCCCGTGCTTGACCAGGCCCCACTCCGTGCTGCCCGTCATCGGATCGACATAGATCTTGCGCAGGTGCCTGCGCACCACGGGCAGTCGCCTGTCCTCGAGCAGATCCTCGAGCGACTGCGGAAACTGGTGCACGCCGGGAGAGCCCTCGTAGTAGCTCCCGATCGCACGGCGGAACTCGTCGCCAACAAAGAGGAGTTGTGCCTCCTTCTCGCGCTTCGAAGCTGTGCTCCACAGCTGACCGACGCCCGCCAGTGCGACGCCGGCGATCGCGACGAGAATCAGCAACCCGATATAGGTGAATCCGAATTGTACGGAAGGCCGATGCACTAGAGATCCGCGAAGGGCGTACCGTCCTTCGTCGTTCCGGGCGCCCCGCTATGCAGGTCGTAGACGCCGCCCTTCGCCGCATCCGCAGGCGGCACGAGCGCCCACGTTGTCGTGCTCTCGGTCACCGGATCCACCGGCAGGCTCCGGATATAGCGCTTGTCGACGAGATCCTGCAGGCTTTCAGGGTAGCGTCCGGTATCACCGTAGTGCTTGTCGATCGCATCGCGAACGGTCGCGAGCGACTGCTTGAGCACAACCTCCTTCGAGCGGTCCACGCTGCCGAAGTAGCGCGGAATCACGAGCGTCAGCAGCGTCGCGATGATTGCCATGACGACGAGCAGTTCGATCAGGGTGAAACCACTTGAGCGGGCGCACAAACCACCCCGGCCGCTGCGCGGCCACCTCTCCTTGGAAAGGAGGGGAAATTGCCTCAAACTACCCCGGCCGCTGCGCGGCCACCCCTCCTTGAGAAGGAGGGGAAACGACAAAAACCACCCCTCTTTCATCGCACGGCTCTCTTCTCTCTTACCACTGCCGGTAGGGAATGCCGTTCAAGCCCACACCTTCCGAGAGGGAATGGACGTCGAACACGTCGTTACCCGCTGCCGGGGCGTCGGGAGGACTGGCGTAGCTACGCTCGCCCCACGTGCGCGCCGGTGGTGTCGCAGGATCGGTGTTGAACGGATCGCGTGGAATCCGGCGCAGGAAATAGATCTTGGCCTTCTTGGGATCCTTGTCGTTGGACACGCCCTGCACCAGAACATCGAGCGAGGGCGGATAGCCGGATTCGTCTGCCTTCTTGGTGATGCGCCCCTCATCGACCGCGCGCTTGTACGCGTCCAGCGCACCGCGTATCTGGCGCAGCGCGACGCGCAGGTCGTTCTCGTTCGCACGCCTCACCGCGAGCTCGGCGAGCGGCACGACGGCCGAGGCGAGCACGCCGAGAATGGCGAGCGTGACGAGCAGCTCGATCAGCGTGAACCCGCGTCGTGCCTGGATCATTGCGAGGGAAGTATGGTAAGTCGATGCGGGCCGGGAACCGCGACGCCGATCGCAGTGTCATCCGAGTCCGTTGCGGTCGCGCTTTCCACCCGGATCTCGGATGAGCCCGCCGCCCCTGCAAGAACCCGAAATCGCAGATCGCTCGCGGGCGGCTGCGCCCCGGCCACGGTGGCACCGGCAATGTTCACACTGACACGCCCGGGCGCGGAAACCGTGCCGCCGACCGGCTCCATGATCTTTGGATCGTAGGCGACGACCGCGACGACGTTGCGGGCGAGAGCGTCGGTCGGGATCGCAAACCGTACGTTGAACTCGCTCCCGGCCTGCACCTGCGCAGGCGCTGCGAACAGCAGCGCAAACTGCGGCGACGCGGTCGTCGCCTGAGCGCTCGCGACGGCGGTGCGCGGAGTGATCCCCGGAAGTCCGGCCTGTGCAGGCGTGCCACTCGATGCGAGCGAAAGGTTGCCGGGCGCCGCGGAGCGCGTGCGCACTGGCTCCATTCCGATTTCGGTGTCAGTGCCCGACGTGTACACGGCCGGCACCGAGATGGGCGGCAGGAGGTTGCGCACGATGCGTGGCGTGATGAGCAACACGATCTCGGTCTTCTTGGAATCGTCGAGATCGCTCGAAAAGAGCCGCCCGATCGTCGGCAGATCCCCCAGTCCCGGAATGCGCGAGGACGCCTTGCGGTCCTCGTCGCTGATCAGGCCGGCGAGCACCTGAGTCTCGCCGTCACGGAGCTGAAGCGTGGTGGCCGCATTGCGTGTGCCCAGGCGATAGGCCACCGTGTTGTTGGTCACGATCTGCTCGAGGATGTTGCTCACCTCGAGGACCACCTTGATCGCCACCTCATCGTCGAGGTGGATAATCGGCTCGACATCGAGCTTGAGCCCGACGTCCAGGTAGCTCACCGACGTGCTCACCCCGACGTTCACCGCGGATGTGCTGGTCACGACCGGGACTTTTTCACCGATGTGGATCTTCGCCTTGTCGCGGTTCTTGACCCGGATACGCGGATTGGCGAGGAGATTCCCCTTGCCGACCTGCGCGCGCAGGTTCGCGACGATCGCCGGATTGGTCACGAAGACCTTGAAACCGCCCCCGTTGATCGGGACGACGGGCGGGAAAGACAGCGTCGCATCGGTGCCGGTGCCGGTGCCGGTTCCGGTTCCGGTTCCGGTGCCGGTACCGGTGCCGACGCCCGGCACCCCGTAGAAGAGCTTCTCCGGGTACTTGAGGCCGAGCTCCTGCAGCCGGCTCGACTGCACCTCCATCACTTCCACCTCGAGCATCACCTCGGGCTCGCCCAGATCCTGGCTCGCCACCAACCGTTCGGCAAGCTGCACGGCCTCGGGCGTGTCCTTGATCACCAGCATGTTGAGCTTCTCGTCGATGAAGATGTCGCGCGTCTTGACGAGCGCACGCACCATCGCGGCAGTCTGCTTCGGATCGGCATTGGCAAGGTAGAAGCTGCGCACCACCAGCTCGCGGTATTCGCGCTGCTTCTGCGGCGTGCGCGGGTAGATGAGCAGGGAGTTCTGGTTCAACACCTTGCGCTCGAGCTGATTGGTCAGGAGCAGGAGTCGGATCACCTCGTCCAGGTTCCCGTCCTTGACATAGATCGTCGTGCGCAGGTCCGCGCGCACGTCGCGATCAAATACGAAATTTATTCCGTAACCGCGCGAGATAACCTCGAAGATCGCGCGCAGCGGCGCATCGCGAAACTCGACGGTGATCGGCCGCGCGAGCGCGGCATCCAGCTTTGGCGTTCCCGTGTCCTCCTGTTTCGTTTGCGCGTAGACCTTCTGCAGGATCGCGCGCGCGGTGCGGTTCGAAGGATCCTCGGCGAGGACGGCACCCGCCTTCTGTTCGGCGCTCGCCAAGTTGCCCTTGCCGAGCGCCCCGTTCGCCTCCCCGAGCAGCCGCGCAATCCGGCGCTCGCGCTCGACCACCGCGATGCCGTTCGCCGGATACGGGCTTCCTGGCACGATCTGCATCGCCCGGCGGTAGTCAGCCTCGGCATCGTCGAAGCGTCCGGCGACCCTTGCCGCATCGGCCTGGGCAAGCAGCCCGGTGAGCACCGACTGCCTGGCAGCTTGAAAGGTGCTTCGCGCTTCGGCGCTCGTCGGGTTGTCGTGGGCCGCACGTTCGAGCATCGCGAGGCCTTCTTCGGTCTTTCCTTCGGAAAGCAGGCGCTGGCCTTCGGTCACCTGCGGAATTCCGGTGCAGCCTGCGATCGCCAGCAGCGTAGCGGCTACGAGATGGATGCGGTTCATGGTGCTTCTCCTACTTGGCGGGGCCGAGCGGCAGCTCCTGGCGAGTGCCAAGCGGTAAATAGGTGAACACGATCACCCGGTCGTCGATGCGATCCACGCGATAACTGTCGTCCAGCTTGCTGCCGGCTCGCGCGACGTAGCTGTTCTCGCCGCGCAACAGGAAGACGGTCGTCTGGCCGTCCTCGATCGCCTGGCCGAAATACGTGAATGGCAGCTTCGGCGCTTGCGGTCGTGGAGGAGGAGGCGGAGGAGGCGCGTTCGTGCGTCTTTCCACCTGGTCCATCGCTTGCCAGCTGCGCGGGGCAAACGGATCGGCGGCAGGGGCCGCGTGCGCCAGGCGGTTCAGCCGGTCGAGCTCCAAGCGCGGCAGCGCCTCGTGCGGCGGTTTGACAGCGGCCCCGGGCAGACGGGGCGATTTCACCTCGATGTCGTCGTCGCTCGCCGCCCAGCGCACCGCCACGAGCGTCAGCGCGAGCGCAGCACCCAGTATCACCCAGCGCTGCAGGGGCGATAGCCTCATTCCGCGGCTCCCAGATAAAGCGCGAACCGGACGCGGGCATCGAGGATCGGACTCTGGACGTTCTCGCGCCTGAGATTGACTTCCTCGAGCGCAACCGCCGGCACGGTTGCGAGCGCTTCGGCAACGAAGCCGCGG
The DNA here is from genome assembly GCA_049691875.1 of Burkholderiales bacterium. Classification (GTDB taxonomy): domain Bacteria; phylum Pseudomonadota; class Gammaproteobacteria; order Burkholderiales; family SG8-39; genus JAABRB01. Next base: position 10,260 of record JBAVOG010000719.1, read on the forward strand.
ATCTGCGCGTACGAACCCTTGACTGGCAGCAGGATCTCGTAGCGCGCAAGGCGCTCACCCAACTTACGGTTGAGCTTGTATTCGCCCGATTCCAGCGCGATGCCTTTCGCTGCCGCCGCCGCGTAGATTCGCGCGAGCCATTGTGTCGTCGACTCCTCGCGTGGGAAGAACGCATAGAAGGTGGCAAGCTGCTCTCCCGGCGCCGCCTCGCGGCGGGAAATGGAATCGCCCGTGCGCAGCCGCTCGTCCAGTTGCCGCGCTTCCGCGCGCAGGTCGCTCAGCTCCGTGCGGGCCGGGCGATGCGCGGAAAGGTAGAACGTCATCGCGAACACGAGCAGCCCGATCCCCACGACTCCCGCCCCGCCGAGCCGTCCGACCTCGCGCCGCAGCCGATCGACCAGCCCGTTCATCGCGGTCCCGTCCATTGGGCGCTCAGCGTGAAAGCGATCGGCCGGGGCGGCGTGTCCCGCATCTCGTGCGCGACCAGGTACACGTTCGCGAGACCCTTGCGCGCTTCGAGACGTTCGACATAGGCGAGCACCGCAGAAAGCTTGCGCGCCTCGCCTGCGATCCGCACTTTGCGGCTCGCGGGGTCGGGCTGGATGGCGAGTAGCGTCACACCATCGCCCGAGACCGCCTCAATATCTCGGAAAAGCACGTCCCACGGCACGTTCAACCGCTCGATGACCGCATTCGCATCGCGAATCTCCTCGGTGAGCGCTCGGCCGCCGACGCGCATGGGCTCGAGGCGCGGCATTGCGCGGCGCGCCAAACGCCCGGCATCCGAGATGCGCTCCTCGAGGAGCGCCGTTTCACGCGCAACTCTGTAGTGTTGCACCAGCAGCGCGCCTGCGGCCATCGCGCCGGCCAGAAGCAGCAGCACGCCGAGTCCGACATGGCGGGCGTGCGGATGCAGAAAATCGAGATGCATGCGCTCCATGTCAGGCCGCCTTCCGGTCTTCCGACATGGCCTCGGCGACCAGGCGCACTGCACGCACCGTCCAGTCCGGACCGATGCTCGGCATTGGCTCGACCGCGTCATGGGATGCCAGGAACACGCGGCCGGCAGCGGCGCCGGCGGCGAGCCGCATCTGCTCGAGTACTACTGCCAGCTCGGCGTCCGTCGCACGCGACGTTCGCGCGTTGCGAATGTCTACCCAGCGGCGATTCTCGAGGCGCCCCACGCAGAGCCGCCCAGGCTCGGCGACCGCCAACCACGCGGTGCCCCGGTCGATTTCACCCCGGCACGCATTGACTGCGGTGGCCAGCAGCGGCTCGACCGACCGTGGCACGTGGCCCGCCGCTGTCAGCGTCGCGACGAGCGCGTCGAGCAATTCCGCATCGAGTGCGGCGGCAAGGCTCGAAGTCCGCGTTCCGTGCTCGGCGAGCGCGACACGCCATCCGGCGGCACGCTCCCCATGAATCGCCTCGAATTGATGCCGTGCGAGCGCCGCGCGCTCCTCGTCGGAAGTGAGCAGCTCGATACCGGGGAGGAGCGTGTACCGGACGAAGTGATTGGATACAGTGGTCCGGACCTCTGCATGCGACTCTCCGACCTTCGACAGCGCGCGTCCCAGCGCATCGATCAGCGCCGGCCAGTCCGCAGCGTCGTCCGCTTCGACCACCTGCTCCGGATCGGCGTGCTTGCGAAGCCCACGGCGCGTACGAGCCACGCGCACGCCGCGCGGCCCGAGGAACACGTCGATGCGGTCACGCCACGACGGTGACACGGTTGATCTCCCGGAGATCGGTTTCGCCACGGCACACGCAGTCGAGTGCCGCTTCACGCAGGAAGTGCGTGCCATTCGCCCGCGCGGTCTCCTTCAGGCTGCGGATCGGCGCGCGCGCGACGATCATCTCGCGCAGCTCGTCGGTGACGTGCAGGACTTCGGCGATGGCCTTGCGCCCCTTGTACCCCGAGCCGCGACACTGCCCGCAGCCCTGGCCCGAGCGGAAGTCGAATTTCGCGACGTTCGCCTTCTTCAATCCCGATTCGCGCAGAAGCTCCGCCGACGGCGGCGCTTCGACGGTGCAATGCGGGCAGTTCCTGCGCACCAGCCGCTGCGCGACGATGCCGTTCAGCGCCGAGACGAACGCGTACGGGTCCACCGCCATGTGCGTGAACCGGCCGAGCACGTCGAACACGTTGTTCGCGTGCACGGTCGTGAATACGAGATGGCCGGTGAGAGCGGCCTGGATCGCGATCTGTGCGGTCTCGGCGTCGCGGATCTCGCCGACCAGGATGCGGTCCGGATCGTGGCGCAGTATCGAGCGCAGGCCGCGCGCAAACGTGAGCCCCTTCTTCTCGTTCACCGGGATCTGCAGCACCCCGGGCAGCTGGTACTCGACCGGGTCCTCGATGGTGACGATCTTGTCGTGTCCGTGGTTGATCTCGGTGAGGGTCGCGTACAGCGTGGTGGTCTTGCCCGAGCCGGTCGGCCCGGTGACGAGCAGCATCCCGTAAGGCTCGCCGGCAAAGCGCCGGATCGCGGCCAGCGCCGCCGCGTCGAAGCCGAGATTCTCGAGGCGCAGGCCGAGCAGTTCGTCGGAAAGCGACTGCTTGTCGAGCACGCGCAGCACGGCGTCCTCGCCGAAGATCGAGGGCATGATCGACACCCGGAAGTCGATCTCGCGCCCGCGCACCGACGCCTTGAAGCGGCCGTCCTGCGGCACACGACGCTCCGCAATGTCGAGCTCGCTCATCACCTTCACGCGGGAAATCACCTGCTCGGCGAGCGCAGCGCCATCCAGGAAACCCACCGCGTTCAACACGCCGTCGATCCGGTACTTGATCGCGAGGCCGGCCGCAACGCACTCGAGGTGCACGTCGCTCGCGCCATTCTTCAGCGCGTCGTAGAGGGTCGAGCGCACGAGCTTGACCACCGGGCTCGACTCCTCGGTGATGGTCCGGATGGAAAGCTCCTCGACGCCCGCGTCGCCCGTCGCGGCGCTCTTGGCGGTCGGGAGAGCGCCGTCCATCGCCGACACCGTCTCCTCGTGGCGCGCGAGATACGCGGCGATGTCGGCGTGATGCGCGAGCTGCCAGACAAATGGCGCGGCGATGCGCTCCTCTCCCCACGCGAACCGGTCGGTGGCGAACGGATCGCCGAACACCATGCGCAGGGTACCGCCCGCGTCGCGGAAGAGAATGCACTGCACGCTCAACGCTTCGGTGAATGGAAGCAGGTCGAACGCCGGCTGCCACGCATGCAGGTCATTCATCCGCGCGACCGGATGGCCGAACGCGGCGCCGAGCGCCGCGGTGAATGCCTCCGGAGCCAGGCCCGATTCCTCCTCGAGACACGCGGCGAGGCTCATGCGCCGCTCGACGGCCGTGGCACGTGCCTGCGCGATGCGCTCCGGGGCGAGCAATCCGTCCGCGGGGGCCGAACCGATGACCTGCTCGTCGGCCCGCTTCATTGCAGGCTCCCCGCAAGCTCGAAGATCGGCAGGTACATGAGCACGACAATGAGTCCGATCACCACACCGATCGCCGCCATGAGGAGCGGCTCGAAGAGCCGCGTGAACCAGTCGACCCAGCGACCGAGCTCTTCGTCGTGAAACGCCGCGATCGCCTCCATCATCTGCGCGAGATTGCCGCCCTTCTCGCCGGTGCGCAGCATCCGCGTCGCCACCGGTGTCACCAGGCCGTGCGCCTCCATCGACTGCGACAGGCTTTCGCCCTGGCGCACGCGCAGGATCGCCGCCGCGAGGCGCGCCCGAACCTGTGGATGCAGCAGCCCGGCGACCATCTCGAGCGCCGGCACGATCGGCGTGCCGCCGCGCAGCAGCATCCCGACAGTACGGTAGAAGCGCGCCAGCTGGTACGTCAACATGCGCCGACCGAGGGCCGGGATCCGCCAGGCTGCGGCGAGCGCCCAATTTGCGGCGCGGCCGAAGCCGAGCACGAGCAGGACGAGCAGGATGACGCCGCCCAGTCCGATGAGGCCGCCGTATGCGTTTAGCAATCGGCCCCATTGAAGCAGGAGCTGGGAGAGCCAGGGCAGCGTGCGGCGGGTGTCGTCGTAGATCTGCGAGAACCGCGGCACTACGTAGCCGAGCAGGAATAGCGTCACCAGCAAGCCCACTCCGATCAGCACGACAGGATAGATCGATGCGGAAACGATCTTCTTCTTCACCGCATCGATGCGCTGGTAGTAGACGACGTACCGTCCGAGAGCCTCGCCGAGGTCACCGGTGCGTTCGGCGGCGCGCACCGTGGCGACGTAGAGCGTCGGAAAGATCTCCGGGAACTCGGCGAGCGCCTGCGAAAATGCCCGACCCTCATAGAGGGAATCGGTGAGACGCGCCATGACTTTGCGCGTCTCGGCCCGCGTTTCCTTCTCGGCCATCGTCTCGAGCACCTCGACGAGCGGAATCCCCGCACCGAGGAGCGCAAGGAGCTCCTGGGTGAAGAGAAGCTACGGAAAGCGCTGACCCGGCAGGCCGATGCCGCGCAGGCCAATCCCGCGGCGCCGCGCCGAAAGCACCGTGAGTCCCTGTGTGCGCGCCTGCGCGCGCGCCGCCGCCTCGTCGGTCGCGTCCAGAGACAGGGCGACGATGCCTTCGCTGGACTTGAACGCTTTGATTTCGAATCGCATGACGCGCAGTCTCTATGAATGCGTCAGGGCGCCTACCAGTTCGTGATGTCCGCGTTCTCGCTGGTGCCGCCGGGCTGGCCATCCTTCCCGAAGGAGAATAGATCGTACTCGCCATGCTCGCCGGGCGAGCGGTAGCTGTATGCGCGCCCCCACGGGTCGGGCGGTACCGCCTTGGAAAGGTAGGGGCCGTCCCACTTGGCCTCGTTCTGCGGGCGAACGACGAGCGCGGCTAGCCCCTGCTCGGTGCTCGGATAGTGCCCCGTGTCGAGCCGGTAATGATCGAGCGCCTTCTCGATGCCGTTGATCTGCGCCATCGCCGCCTTCACCTCCGACTTGCCGAGCTGGCCGAAATATCGCGGCGCAACATAAGCAGCAAGCAGCCCAATGATCACCATCACGACGAGCAACTCGAGCAGCGTGAAGCCGCGACGGCAAGTACGAATCGAGTGATGCTTCCCTGCGGTCATTTCAAGGTTCCTGCGAGAACGAAATCCTGGGGTGCTTAGCGCTCTCACGTGCCAATCCCGTGCGTACCCTCGGATCGTGCCCTGCGAGCGGCCTGACGCCGGATATGTAATGTCGCGGCCCAGTACGGCGCAGAGCTTCAGTCTAGCCCATTGGGGTGTCGAATGGATGGCCGCTACGATAGAAGGAGGGTGCCTTGCGGGAAAAGTTCATAGTCGCGCAGGCAGGCGTCACGGTAAGTTCGGGCGAAGCGCCGATGTGGATCGCCGTACTGGAGTGGATCGCCGTACTGGATGAAGCGTGCCGTCAGCCGCTCTTCGATGGCGCGCCGGGCAAAGAAGGGAGGTCCCGAGGCGATTGGAAGGGGTCCGCAGGGGACGCTCCAGCATTGCCCGTCGCCGGGGAAGCGCCACACAAAGCCACATCGGCTCGCGGTCGGCGTCTCTCGTGGTGCCAGGGGCGGCGCCTATGCTGCCGCGAAATCGATCCTCGTCTTGCCGCCGAGGCCTCAATTTTCGGCGCAGATTTTCCTGGTCGGCGCCCAGTTCCCTGTAGGTACAAGGCAAGCACCGCACTGCACGGCACAGATGACGCCCGTCACGTCGTGCCTCGACGCGATATTCGGTAATGCTCCCCCAATCCTCCCTCCCGCGTCGGCATAGGGGCCCCGCGCGCGAACCTCAGCCGTTTTGTGATGGCCGAAACGCCGCTTGCCGCCAGCAGGATGCCGGCGATCCAGAACGCGAGTGTCGCGAGGTCTGCGAAGCTTACCTGCGGCCACGGCGTTCTCCACAGCACATCCGCACGGTCGATCATCCAGTGCCAGCCGGTGTCCGCGACGATCGCCGAGAGGATGATCATACCGATCCGACCAGGCAGCACGTACCGCCGAACCACGGCGAGCGCCGGCAGCATGACCGCGAGAACCAGGATCTGGCCTAGTTCGATGCCGACGTTGAACGCGAAAAGCGACACGAGCAGGTGGGTCCCTGCGAACTGGAAATTCTCCTGTAGCCCGTACGAGAAGCCGAAGCCGTGGACTAGTCCGAACAGGCCTGTGATCAGGATGCGCCGCTCGAGGTTGACGCCCATGATGTTCTCCAGCGCCATATAGACGATCGATGCAGCGATCGCAGTCTCGACAAAAGGCGGAAACCATCTGCCGGATGGCGCGAGATTGAAGGCTGTGCCCAGTAGCGTGAACGAATGCGCGACTGTGAAAACCGTGATGACCGACAGGATTTGCCGCCATCCCCGGAGCGGAATCACCAGGCAAAGCAGGAATAGCAGATGATCATAGCCGGTAAGGATGTGCCCAATTCCGAGTCCGATGAACCCCGCGGCGGCGTGCGTCCATGCCGGATTCAGCGCGACGGTTCCCGACAGACTGGTAATGACCATCGCTCGACTGTCTTCATTGAGCGGCATGTAGCGCAGCGCGAGCTTGAGTGCATTCCCGAGCTCCGGACCGGCGGTCGTCCGGATGGCGAACACCGCGGATGGGGATCTGATCGAATAGGTAAATTGCGCGTCCACATAGCCCTGGTCGATGTAGATGCTCGTCCCGCGTTCGAGCGACTCGGAGACGTGGTGCGTCGCTTGTTCGTAGCTTGCGAAGGAACGATCGGACGGCAGCGACAATCGTCCGGTCGCATGCGATGCGACCAGGAGCCGCTCATCTTCGAATAGTGTGATGTCGTGTTGGATCGCTGAAAGCGCTCGCTCGACCGCAGGCGCCGACTTGTCGACGTCGATTTCGGCCCCGGCGACAGGAAACTTGACGTGTTTGAATAGATACAGCGGCGCTCGGACGACGAGCTGGGCCTCACCCGGCTCGATCTTGACGAACGCGTTCACGACCGCGTCGAGCTTGAATTCGTGCGCGGAGACGATCTGCGCGCATGCTGCAGCATAGGCCAACACACACCATGCCGCAATTCGCAAACCGCGAGGTCTCATTTCACTTCGTGCGGGGAATCGAGTCGGCTACCTGACTATGCAGGTACGCGTCACCCGTCAACAGAGCCGGGTGACGCGGGTATGGGTATGCGAAATCAAGAGCCGAACAGCCGGTGGACGCTCTTCGGCTGCACCTCGCGTCAGTCGTCGCAATCGTCCTTGCCGTAGCCGTGACCCCTGCGTTCCTTGCACTCGAGCTGCGTGAACTTCTGCACGCGGCGACCATTGATCGTCTCGCCGGTATATACGTTGCCCTCCGAGTCGAGCACGACGCTGTGCAAGTACGTGAACTGGCCGGCCTGATGTCCCGGCTGACCCAAGCTTGCAACGATCTTGCCCAGCACGCGGTCCATGGTGTGCAGAATCTCGTTTCCGCCGTCGACCTCAAACATGTACGCTTGCTCGTGGTCTTTGGTGAACGCGAGGTCCCACGCCGAACCCGCGGTGCCCAGTCCCGGTGCGCCGCCGATTCCCAGCGTCTGGCCGGTACCGGGAACGACTGGGATGACCCGTTGCAGCACGCCGGTCTTGGTGAAGAGCTGGATGCGGTCGTTTTGGCGATCGCACACGTACACCAGGCCGTCCTTGCCTATGGTGATGCAATGCGGATGTCCGCCGTCGCCCGAGCCGAAAAGACCGGGGAAATCCGTCACTGGATTGTTGACGGTGCCGGCGACGCCACCCCATTGCCGCAGGTAGGTGCCCGTCGCGCTGAACACCACGACGCGATGGTTGCCGTAACCATCCGCGATGTAGATGCTGCCGCGCTCTCCGGTCACCGGGTCCTTGTTAGGATCGATGTACATGTTGGCAGGCTGGTTTAGGAGCGTTTGACTTTGATTTGCAGTCGGATCGCCCCCAGAGTTGCCGCAAGCATTACCATTGGCCGGCCAGTCGCATACGCCCCTCGTCCCGATCTGCAGCAACAGGATGCCGCTATGCGAGTACTTCTGCACAATGCCGTCGCCGTTGCCCGCGATCCAGACGTTGTCCTGGTAATCGATGAAGCAGCCGTGAATGCCGTTGGGCAGGACATTGCGGTCGCCCCACGCGTTGACCACGTCGCCGGCTTTGTTGAACTCGATCACGGGCGGTGCTGGAACAGCTTCGACAGTCTCGGGTGCGACGAGGTTGCCGCGGGTGACGATGAATACGTGATCCCGCGAATCAATGCACGTTCCCGCCACTTCGCCGGTGACCCACGGCTTGGGCTTGCCGGTGGCCGTACTTACTTCCCCTAGATAGGCAGGGTCGGTCCTTGGATCGTCAGAACTTGGCAGCGGCATCTTCGGCCATGATGGATCGACCCTGATTACCGGCACTTTGGGTTTCTTGCCATGCTTTGTGTTGGCTTGCGTAATGGAAGCCGATAGGCTCAAGGCGGTGGCGAGGGCGAGTGTGAGGGCGCCTGCGTAAATATAGGACTTACCTTTCATGGCGATCTCCCCAGTTGGTTCGTTGCGAACCTTGCGGGCCGGCGCGAAATCAGTCACGTGACAATCAGTTCACGAGCGATCGCGCGCTTTGATTGCGCGCATACACCAATTGCGATTAATTGCGATTAATTGCGATTGCGCGCGCAGATTGCGTCGGTAGTGTCGACCTCGCCGGCCGTCTCAGCAATAAGCCAAAGGTTCTAGTCCACCGACGGGTGGCGAATCTCCATCAGCCAGCAATAGCAATTCGGAATTCGTGTCGCGTTCCGTTGATGACCCTATGATTCGATGGGGTCAGGTTCGATTGATTGCACGGCTTCGCTGGCAGCCCCGTCTGGGGCGGATCGATCCGTACCGGCAGTCAATGGGGTCAGACTCGATTGATCGATGATTCGCACCGACTACTATGCCGTACGCGGAAGAGCGTCCGATTGCTCCGGGGAGTGTCGAGATAAGTGGAAAGGGCGGCCTCCCGGCCGCCCTTTCCGAGTGACTACTGTGCTGACGTTCAATCCCGATCGAGGTCGTCGTCAGGGTCGTCGTCGTGACCATCCCACCATTTCCGCTTGTGCACGGCAGAGGAGGCCATCAAGTAGAGCTGGCCGCCCTCCACCAGGTCTCCATTCGGATAGTGCGCCTGCATGACGCCGAGGTAGTAGCGTCGAAACGGTTCGGCCCAGCGCGCTCGACGCACGATATCGGTCACTTCGATGATGCCGGAGTTCTCTTCGTCGGCGTTGTACGGACTCACCGGAGGTGCGAAGCGGTCGCGGTCGGAAGTGAAGATCACTTCTGCGAACTTGGGGTTGATCGTGCCGTTCGCTTTGAACTTGGGCTTGGACGGATCGATCTTCCACACCAGCGCCGCATAGATATTGTTGCCCGGATCTTCCTGGATCAGCACGTTGCCAGCCTCGTCCACGGTGATGTTGTCGAACATCGCCACGCCAAGCGGCCGGGGGTCGTTTTCGACATCCACGTTATCCAGCTCGCCACGATCCACCACCAATTCGATCGTACCGCCGGTGGGGTTGCTCAAGCTGTCGAACCTCAGCTTGTAGAGGCGCGCGTTCTGCGGTGTGGTTCCCAGCAGTGCGTTGGTCGCGCCAGTCGTCACGAAGTAAAAAACCCTGGGATTCCTGGTGTCCCAGGCGCCATCCTCGGGGCGCGCAAATTCCGTGATCATCCTCGCGCGGCTGCCGTTCTGAAGGGCCGCACCCGTGCCCAGCGCGAGGTCGGAAACATCCTCGAGGGTGAAGTCGCCACCGAGCACTCCGTTCTCGAACGGAACGCCCGGTAGCTTCACCCCGTAGAGCTTGCCGCCCTGGAGGCCGGCCTTCTCCATCGGGTTGCCATGACGCCGCTTCTCGCCCACGTAGACGTACAGCTGACCTGGGGTGCTGTCGTCGAGCCCCATCACGATGGTCTTGTCGCCGGCGTCGGGGTGCGCCACCGAGTTCTCCCATGAGAACTTGCCCAGGTATGGAAGCTCGTATGTCGTGCCCTTGTCGGGGCCGGACACGACATGCGCGAAAGCCCGGCCTTCGCTACCGGTCTCCTCGCCGTTCATGAAGATAACTTCCTTGTACCCTTTCCGGCTGCGCGGGTTGTAGAACGCGGTGCGTCCCGGCAGATCTGCCGAGCAGAACCGGCTGAAGGCGGTCGTTCCCGTCGTGTCTGCGTAATCGTTGCTCGTGGGATTCCAGGTCATCACCTTGTGGATCAGGTCCTGTCCGCGGGTGACCGTCAGCGAGTTGACGTGAACGGTCCACTGGGAGATGAAGGCGCCGGTCTGGCCGTGAGCGCGAACCGACCCCACCCCGTCTCCGAGCTCGTGGTTCATGAACACCGTCATGAATGCGCGGTCGGCAACGTAGTCTCCAGTGCGATCGTTGAATTTCCCGGCGAGGGCGCCCATTCCGTCCGGAATGCCGACCATTTGATGATTGTTGAACTTGGGTAGGTCGCCCACGGTCATCAAGGAGACGACCTCCCAGCCGGGTGCGACCGGCGTGACGTAGGGACTCTCGGAACTGCTCGGACCCACGTAGGTACCCGGGACAGAGCCGGGTGTGGGTCCGGCTGCCTGCACGACCGGTGTAGTAACGCAGGTGACCCACACGAGGGCCCACAGTGCCTTGCGACGCAGGAACTGATCGATCGACATATGTGTGATTCCTTCAATGTTTGACGAAGCGCGACGTCCGGAGGACGTGCGCCGTGCCGGTGCGAATCCACCGACTCGTGCGAGCGGGTGGCTGGCCGGAAGTCTGGTGGCTCGAAGTTACGTGCGCTTTGCGTGGACATTAAGGATTTATGTCCAAGAGCAGATTCAAAGGAAATTACCAGGGGTCAGAGTCGCTTAATCGCGCGCGCGAGGCCGCTCGGGCGACAAGTCTCGCGCCGGGCGAGAATGGTTCACGAAGTTCAGGGTTTTCATTCGCCTGTAACGTTTTTCGGCGGTTGTGCGTTATGCCGTGGAGGAGGACGACCATGGCGCGACTGCCCCGCTTCAAGCTTGCGCACCAGCCGCAGCACGTAATTCAGCGCGGAAACAACCGCCAGGCGATCTTCGCCGCGGATTCGGACTACCAGTATTTCCTGGACAAGCTTCAGGCGGCCGCCGCGAAGCACCGCTGCGCCGTGCATGCCTACGTGCTAATGACCAACCACGTACATCTGCTGGTGACCCCGCAGCAAGAGGACGCCATCGGCAAGATGATGCAAATGCTGGGGCGTTACTACGTTCAGTATTACAACTACCGATACCGCCGCACCGGTACGTTGTGGGAAGGGCGCTACAAGGCTACGCTGATCGACAGTGAGCAATACTTCTTGACGTGCATGCGCTACATCGAACTGAATCCCGTGCGCGCGAACAACCTGGCCCGTGATCCCTCCGACTATCCTTGGTCGAGCTACCGCGCCAACGCGCTAGGTGAGCGAAACGCGCTGCTCACACCGCATCGCGAATACCAGCGGCTGGGGAAGACCGATGACGAGCGTCGAACGGCGTACCGACTGCTGTTCAGGGCGCGGATCGAGGACAAGACCCTGGACGAGATTCGTGAGGCGACCAACAAGGCGTGGGTGCTTGGGAGCGAGCGGTTCGGGCGAAAGCTCGCCCCGCATCTGGATCGCCCGATCACACGGGCTGCGCGGGGGGGAGATCACAAGTCCAACGAGTTCCGCAAGCAGTCCAGAATCAATCGAGTCTGACCCCTTTGAATTTTTGCTTCGCGAAGCGGACCCGTTCGGCGACGGGTGCGAGCGTCGTGAACTGCGCACGCGCCGCCTCAAGGCGCGAAGCGAGCCCTGCCCGATTGGCGAGCTGGATGGCGAGGCCGGGGCGCGCGTTCAGCTCGAGGACGAGCGGCCCCTTCTCCCGGTCCAGGACGAGATCGATGCCGATGTAGCCGAGTCCCGTCAGTTCATAGCTGCGGGCGGCGATATCCAACAGTATGTCCCAGCCGGGTATCCGCACGCCGGCGACCGGCGCGCCGGTGTCGGGATGCTCGTCGACGATCCGATCCCGCCAGACCGCGGAAAGCGTGGTGCCGGTGGCCATGTCGATGCCCGCACCGAGCGCGCCCTGGTGCAGGTTCGCCTTGCCACGGCTCATGCGTGTGGGCAGGCGCACCATGGCCATCACGGGAACGCCGAGGAACACGATCACCCGGATGTCCGGGACTCCCCGGTAAGTGACGGACTCGAATACCGGATCGAACTGCACGCGGTACTCGACGAGCGCCCGGTCGGTCTGACCACCGAGGCTGAAGACGCCGCTCAAGATATTCGACACGTGGAAAGCGAGATCGGCCTCGGTAAGGGAAGTGCCGTCGGCGAGGCGGTAGCCGCCACGCGAGCGGCCGACCACCACGACGATTCCATCGCCCTGGCTGCCGCGGGCGGGCTTGACCACGAAGTCCCCGTGCGCTGCGAGCTTGCCCGGCAGGTCGCGGATCTCGCGCTCGATCTGGACGACCGCGTACAGCGGCGGCACTGCGACACCAGCCTTTTCGGCAACGCGCTTGGTCTCGAGCTTGTCGTCCACCAGCGGATAGAGGTGACGCTGGTTGTGCGGCAGCGTGTACTCGGCATTGCGCCAGTTGATCCCCATGACCCCGGCCGCACGCAGGCCGCTCGCTACTCTCACGAGGCCGATCATTTCGCGAGCGCCTTGAACCGCCACAGCTCGGTGAACCGATAGCCGGTGTAGCGCCCGAGCGCGAGCGTCGCTGCGAGGACGACGAACAGCAGCTCCGGGAACACGAAAAAGAGATGTGCCACGTACGGCGAGTTCATCAGCAGAAAGCAGAGAGCGCCGACCGCGAGGCTTCCCGCGGCCTGCTGCAGCGCCTCGCCCGCGCCGCGCTCCTCCCAGACCGTCGTCATTCGCTCGATGGTCATCGTGAGGATCACGATCGGGAAGAGCCCGATCGAGAGCCCGCGATGGAACTCGAGTTTGTTCGCGACGACGCTCAGCCCGGCGATGAGAAGGATCACGACGATCACGATGGCCGCGAGGCGCGGAACCAGCAACAGCTTGAGATGCTCCAGGTAGAAGCGTATCGCCAGCCCCAGCGCGACGATGATCGAGAAGAATACGACTCCGGCGAGAAGGCCCGTCTCGCGAAATGCCAGCGCGATCAGCACCGGCATGAAGGTCCCGAACGTCTTGACGCCGACGACATTCCGCAGCACGACAAGCAGGAAGATCCCGGCCGGAATGACGAGCAGCGTGCGAAACACGGCCTGTGTCTGCAACGGAAGTCCGAAGATCGAGAACTCGACGAGCTTCTCCTCCAGCTTTTTCCCCTGGCGGACCGCAGTGGTGAGCGCGTATTCGTGCGCGCGCGACACGGTCACGTCGGTGTGGAGCTTCGTTCCGCCGGACACCTGGACGAGCGGCAGCGAACCGTGCCACCAGCGCAGCGTCGCGGGCGGCAGCCCTGGCCGATTGTCCCACGGGTAGATGGGGCGCCAGCGACCGTCGTCGTGAATCTCGAGCCAGTGGATGAACTGTGCCTGCCGGCGCTCGGGCTCGAGGGTGAGACCGTGCACGGTTCGTGCCGGCACGTTGGCGAGGCGCAGCAAGTCGACCGCAACGTTCAGGATGCGGAGCGGCGAGGGATTCGGACCAAGCAGCAAGGCGGCCTCGCTGGAAGGCCTGCTGTCTTTCAGCCGCGCGAGCAGGAATGCGGCCAGCGTCTCGAGGTCGGCACTCTGCGTGCGGGCGGCCTCGCTCAGCGAC
>JBAVOG010000720.1:0-2755 GCA_049691875.1 Burkholderiales bacterium
CCGGGGCACCCGCGGCGCCAAGGGGCCGCGCCTCGACCGGTGCCGCCGTCGTGATGGGATTGACGGACACCGAGCCGGATGCCTCGCCCGCGGATGTGCCGGCTCCAGACTGGGGCCGGGAGAGCACCAGGACCTGCCCGACGCGCAATCCGCTCGCGTCGCTGATGTTGTTGATCGCCGCAAGCTCGCGGGAATCGATGCCGTTCATTGCGGCAATGCTGTACAGCGTGTCGCCGCGCTTCACGACGTACGTGCTCGGCCGTACGCCGGCACCGGACTTGGCAAGCTCCGAATCGACCGCGAGCGCTTTCGAATTCGACCGATCCGCGACCGGAGCCTCCGTTCGCGTCGCGCAGCCCACGAGCATCAGGGCAGCCGATGCCCATGCTATCCACACGTTCGCTTGCATGATCTCAGCCCTTCCCCGCTCGCAGCGGCACGAACCGCGCCGCATCGAGGCGAGTCTCCTTGAATCCTGACACGGTCCGCTCGATCAGCCGCAGCTCCTGATTGTCCGTGCCCACCGGGATGACCATTCGCCCACCCGGCGCCAGTTGCTCCTGCAGCGCCTTGGGAACCTGGGGCGCGGCCGCCGCCACCACGATTGCGTCGAAGGGCGCCACTTCGGGCAATCCCGCGTACCCGTCACCGTGGGCCAGTCGCAGATTCGCGATGCGCAAGGGCCGCAGCTTGGTCCGTGCCTTCTCCAGAAGCGGCGCGATGCGCTCGATCGAGTACGCCGCCACGGCGATGCGCGCGAGCAGCGCCGCACCGTATCCGCAGCCAGTTCCGACCTCCAGCGCGCGGTCGAGTTCCCGGCCATTGCGTACGGCTTCGAGCATGCGCGCCACGGTCAGCGGCTGCGAAATCGTCTGCTCGAATCCGATCGGCAGCGCGGAATCGTCGTACGCACGACTCGCGAGTGCCTCGTCCACGAACACGTGCCTGGGTACGTCGCGCATGGCTTCCAGCACGACTTCATCAGTAATTCCGCACTCGCGCAGGCGCGCGACCATGCGGTCGCGCGTGCGTTGCGAGGTCATACCCGATCCGGGTGTGGGAGCCGGACTCATGCCACTCTCATCCCAGCCAGGCGCGCACCACCGCGATCTGCTGCGGGTGCGTAAGATCGATCTGAAGAGGGGTGACGGATACACGGTTCGACGCGAGCGAGTGGAAATCCGTACCGGGCCCGGCGTCCTGAGCGCCGCCCGCAGCACCGATCCAGTACACGGTCTGATTGCGCGGCGTCGTCGTCTTAATCACCGGCTCGGCTTTGTGGCGCTTCCCCAGGCGGGTCACCTCGATTCCCTCGAGTTCCCCGTGCGCGATGTCCGGGACGTTCACATTTAGCAGTACCGGCTGCGCCGGCGGCGCGCGGTGAAATCGCTCGACAAGCTCGCATGCGATCCGCCCTGCGGTCTCGAAATGCCGCCCCTCCTTGCTGGCAAGCGAGATGGCAATCGAGGGAATTCCGAGCAGGAAGCCTTCCATCGCCGCAGCGACCGTGCCGGAATAGATCGTATCGTCGCCCATGTTGGCCCCGAGGTTGATCCCCGACACCACGATGTCGGGCAACTGTTCGAGGAGCCCGGTCACGGCGAGATGAACGCAATCGGTCGGCGTTCCATTGACGAAGAGGAAGCCGTTCGCCGAGCGCCGCACGGTGAGCGGCCTGTCGAGGGTAAGAGAGTTCGACGCGCCGCTGCGATCCCGCTCCGGCGCGACGACCGTGATCGCACCCAGGCCCTCCAGGGATTCGGCAAGAATTGCCAGACCGGGTGAGAAGTAACCATCGTCGTTGCTGAGCAGGATTCGCATACTCGCCGGGCCGGTCATGCGGCAGCGCGTGACATCCGGTGGTCGATTCCGGCGCAACGCTTGCCCGATGACATGATCGCCGGATTATAAGGCAGCGGCACGCGGATCCCTGGCCCGTGTGTTGATCCGTGTGTTGGTCCGTGTCTTAGTCCGCGTTCACCGCGCGAAATCGCGGGCGCTCAGCGCGCCGTCCGGGCGACCTTGCAGGCCCAGTCGAGCTGCCACTCGGCGATCGTTCCGGGTGGCACCGGCGACATGCTGATTCCCGCGCCACCCAGCATCACGTGCTCGATCAAGCGCGCGTCGGTCGAGAAGGCCATTGCCTCGCGCAAACCCTGCGTGCGTGCCTTGCAGTCCATCACGCGCAGCACCTTCTTCACCTTGATCAATCGCAACGATGCCTCGTCCTTGATCGAAGGTGTCGCATACTCCACGCGCTCCCAGAATTCCACGCGTTCGCCGCGACCGATGACGCTCTCGGCATCGACCTCGAAACGAACTCCCGGCTTGACGCCGGGCAGCTGTATCCAGTTCTCGGCGGCATGCGCCGCACCGGCTGTTGCAGCCACGGCGACCAGGACGCGCAGCGTGAATCGCAAGGCTTGGGCTCCCGGAACGGGTACGACCTGTGCATCAAGTCGAACCGGCCCGACCGATTCGCTTTGATGCTGCGCGGACGTTAAACGACCCCCGCCTGCTTGACAAGGCGAAGCGACGATCACGCGGACTCGACCGCGGGCGCCGTGTGGACCAATTCGTCCGAGACGTCTCGCACGAGCGCGCCGACCGGTGTCTGATCCATCAGATCAGCGCTGATGTGCGCGAGCAGCTCCTCGTCGCTGATCCGCAGTGTTGCGCTTGCAGTGCCGGCGGAAACCCGAAATGTGTGCCATGCGCGCCGGTCGTGTGCCCCTTGGCCGTCATTCCAGACGAT
>JBAVOG010000721.1:0-2555 GCA_049691875.1 Burkholderiales bacterium
TCCGTGAGCCGCGCATCGCCCGTGCGCGTGAACCAGAGCGTCGCGACCGGCAGATGCTGGCGCGCCGCGTGCGTCGCGATCTGGCCCCAGACGTACCCCTGGTCATCCGCGGGAAAACGCTCCTGGAGCTCGCGCGTGAAGTCGCCTGCTGCGCGCTCGGCATCCTTGCGCGCGGAGCGCGTCAAGGCGAAGATCATCAACTCGCGATTCATGCGCGAGCGCGGATCGAAACGGGTCTTTTCGACGTAGCTTTCCGGACGCTGCGCGATCGATTCGATCGTGCGTTCGCGCGGCGTGTCGGCGGCCGGCAGGTAGTTGATCGTCCGCTTTGCCGGGCCGAACTGGCCGTCCGCAAGCAGCACGCGCACGCGATCCCAGACATCCGAGGTCGTGATCTTGCGCTCGGCGATCTGGGTCTCGATCAGGAGCATGCACGCTTCGGGAATGTCGCGTGGCGTGGCCCAGAAATCGCGCGCCTCGACGAGCGCCGCCTCGTCGCCGCGCCTCCAGCGCCCCTGCAGCGCCAGACAGGTCACATCGGGATCTTCGGCCGTGAGTCGCGGATACTCGGCGAAGAATTCGTCCCACTGACTCCGCTTGCCGAGCACACGCAGCCAGTCGTTGCGCAGCTGCTCGCCGAGCAGCAGCCCCTCGTTGCGCACGAGCATCTCGCGAACGGTTGCCGCATCCGCGTCCTCGAGCCGCAGCTTCAATTGCCAGTACTGGACGTAGGGCTCCAGCGGACTGCCCTTGAGCTGCTCGGCGTAACGATCGACCTTGCTCGCTTGTCCCCGGCGGAAAGCGTCGGCGGCGGCGCGAAATGCTTCGTCGTCGCGTCCTGCCGCGAAGGCAGGCGCAATCAGGGCGGCCGCCAGCGCACACGCCATGAGGCGCAGCACGGAACGACCGAGCGTGGGGGCGGAAAACATGGGTGCTATAGTGAACCGGACTCTTGAGAATTCACATGAAGAATACCACGGACTGCTACTGGAAATCCGTTCCGTGCCCAGGGTTTATGGATGCCTGAGCACAATCAATCCAGCCTGACCGGAGACGCCTTGCGCACCTGGCGGCGCGCCACGCGCGAGGCGCTCGTCGCCGCGCGACTGGCTCTGCCGCATGCGACGCTTCAAGCGCACCGCGCGAGCATCGACCGCCATCTGACGCGCAGGTTTCCCGATCTTGCCGAAGGCGTCTTGGCCTTCTGCTGGCCCTATCGTAACGAATACGATGCCCGCTTTCTCGCCCGGCACCTGCGCGAGCGCGGCGCACGGACCGCGCTGCCCGCGGTGATCGCCCCGCGGACGCCACTCATCTTTCGCGAATGGCATCCGGGCGTGGCGCTCGCGCGCGGCGTGTACGACATTCCCTATCCGGCCGAAGGGCCGGCGGTGCGCCCCGGAACCGTGTTGCTTCCCATGAACGGATTCGACGCGGGAGGCTACCGCCTAGGCTACGGCGGCGGTTTCTTCGACCGCACGCTCGCAGCGCTCGACGAACGGCCCCGCGTCATCGGCATCGCCTACGAGCTCGCGCGCCTGCCCACGATCTATCCGCAGCCCTGGGACATACCCATGGATTTCGTGGTCACGGAGGTGGGCGTCTACGCGCGTCGCGATTGCCGCCTCGATGGCCCCGTCGATTCCGGACCGTAGGAATGTTTTTCGGCGGGAAGGAGGGTAACGGGGGGAAACCGGCCGGTTTCCTCCGGTTCGTGACCTGTGACTTCGGCGTCATTTTTTAACGCCAAAGTCATGCCGTCGCCGATCGGGACCATCGATACGTTAACTCGGGCGTCGGCGACCAGCTTGTCGTTCAGCGCGCGCAGCGCGACCGTCGACGCCGACTGATCCTTCTTGTCCGCGACCGCGCCCGACCACAACACGTTGTCGAACACGATGAGGCCGGCGGGGCGGATCAGTGCCAGGCACCGCTCGTAGTAGGCGTCGTAGTTTTCCTTGTCCGCATCGATGAACGCGAAGTCGAAATTGCCTGCACGGCCGTCCGCAATCAGGCTGTCGAGCGTCCCGAGTGCCGGCGCAAGCGCGAGCTCGATGCGATCAGCAAGCCCAGCGCGTCGCCAGAAATTGCGCGCGACGGCAGTCCACTCCACGCTGACGTCGCAGGCCAGCAGCGTGCCGCCCGGCCCGAGGGAACGCGCGATGCAGATCGCGCTGTAGCCGGTGAACGTGCCGATCTCGATCGCGCGACGCGCACCGAGCAGCTTGACGAGCAGCGACAGGAAGGCGCCCTGTTCCGGCCCGACCTGCATCCGGAACATCGTTTCACGCCCGGTGATTGACCGCAACTCTTCGAGCAGCGCGTCCGGGCGCGCGGAATGCGCGGCGACGTACTGACGCACCGCCTTGGTCATGAAATGGGTCTTGCTTGCCATGAACCTATCTCAAAATACGCCTGCACTCGCAAGCGGGGGGATATACAAGGGCAGGTGGGAAGGGAAGGGTCCCACCCCTTCCCTGGCCCCTTGTTCGTTCGGGGATATACAAGGGACATTCGTCCCTTGTTCGTACGCCCGCTCTTGCGTGAAGAAGCAC
>JBAVOG010000722.1:0-1807 GCA_049691875.1 Burkholderiales bacterium
GGATGCGATCTTCCGGCGGTCCCGGCGAGTCCGGCGCGCGCGCGTGCCACGCTGCGACCGATTTCAGCGCGGCGGCGCGCAACTCGTTCCAGTGCGCGGGCGTGAATCCAAGGCGCTGCGCGCCGGACTCCACGCGTGTCATCGGAACGCTCTCGAACAAACGCCTGGATTCGGCTTCGGTAAGATTGCGGCATGCCGCAAGCTGCTCGAGGTCCAACCCTTTTGCGGAACGATCCAGCAGCGCCGTGAGCGCGTCTTTCGGATCGGAAGATTCCATGACCTGCAGTGCGTCGAGCCGCGCGGCTTTGGCGCGTCCGCGCACAAGCGGAAACACGTCGATGACGCGCCCACCACCGATGGTGCGGCGAGCGGACTGGTCGCGCAGGATAAGATGGTCGCCATGCACGGCGCCGACCGGACGCTCGAGGACGAGCTGCACCAGTCCCGACGTTCCGGGCGCGACCTCTTTCGCTTCGAGCGTGGCCACACGGCCGGTGACGGACGATGCACCGATGTGCACGTGCACCGGCGTCCAGTGGCGCAACGGCCGAGCCTCGTCGGTGAGCACGTGGAGGCGCGCATCGATCCGGGTGACGGGCGCGGGAACCGGACCGGTCACGATCCAGTCCCCGCGTCGGATTTCGTCGTGCTTGAGGCCGGTGCCGGCGAGGTTGAGTGCACAACGCTCACCTGCCCGGCCCCGCGGCGCTGCCGCATTCTGGGCGTGAATCGTGCGCGCCCGGCCGGCGGCGCCTGCTGCGAGCACGCGCACCGAATCGCCGCTCGCGAGTTCGCCCGAGAATACCGTGCCGGTGACGACCAGTCCCGCACCCGCGACGGTGAATGCCCGATCAACTGCGAGACGGAAATTTCCGTCCGTTGCACGACGTGGCAGGAGGCCGGCGATGCGACGCAACTGCCCCACGAGCGGTGCGATGCCTTCGCCCGTGACGGCCGAAACCGGAAAGACCGGCGCGCCGGCGAGCGTGGTGCGCGCGAGCAAGCGTTCGATCTCCGCGCGCACCGCTGCAACGCGCTCGATGGAAACACGATCGATCTTGGTCAGTGCGACCAATCCGTGCCGGACATCGAGCAGGTCAAGGATCGCGAGGTGCTCGAGCGTCTGCGGCATCGGTCCGTCGTCGGCCGCGACCACGAAGAGCGCCGTGTCGATCCCGGCGACGCCGCACAGCATGTTGTGGACGAAGCGCTCGTGGCCGGGCACGTCGATGAAACCGATCGTGCCTGCGTCCGCGTCGGGCAGATAGGCGAAGCCGAGGTCGATGGTGAGGCCGCGGCGCTTTTCGTCCGGCAGGCGATCGGTGTCGACGCCCGTGAGAGCCTTCACCAGGAGCGTCTTGCCGTGGTCGACGTGTCCGGCCGTCGCGACGATCATTGTTGGTCGGCCGGGACGAGGCTTTCGAGCTGCGTCAGGAACGTCTCCGTATCCTCTGCGTCGAGGAGGCAGCGGCAGTCGAGCAGATAGGCGTCGTCCTGGATGCGTCCGATGACCGGTACCGGTAACGCGCGAAACGCATCGGCGAGCCGCTGCAGCGCGCCCCCGCGCCCCTTCGCTGCACGCGACTTGATCGCGACGCCTGCGCTGGGAACATCGCGCCCGGGTTGCGCGCCGGAGCCGATCTCGGACGCGCAGGCGACGACATCGACCGCGTAATCCTTCAGGACCGGTGCAAGCGCCACGGCGAGGCGCGCAGCGGTACGGCGGATTTCGTCGAGTGGACGTGTCAACGCGCGCAGCGCCGGGAGCCGTTCGCGCAGGCGCTCCGGGTCGGCGGCGAGGCCGAGC
>JBAVOG010000723.1:0-7867 GCA_049691875.1 Burkholderiales bacterium
GAATGCGATGGTCGGCATCCATGCGGTCGTGAACGACAACGCCGTGATCGGGGAGTCGGCCATCGTGGCCGCACTCGCTTTCGTCAAGGCTGACATGGTAGTGCCGCCGTGCACGCTCGCGGCCGGCATTCCGGCGACCGTTCGCCGTGAGCTTTCGGAGGCCGAGCTCGCCTGGAAGAAGGAAGCGACCGCGCTTTATCAGAACCTGGCGGTCAGGTGCCTCGCAACCATGGTCGAGGCCGAAGCACTGACCGAGATGCCGCCGGACCGCAAGCGGCTCGATCTGTCGGACGTGACGCCGCTCTCCGATTACAAACGCGCATCGGAGGGAAAATGACGCCTGCTACGCGTCGGGTCGCCGCGCGGTGGGCTGGACTGCGATGAGCGATTCCTTTGCCGCACGGCTGCGCCGCGGCGAACGCCTGATCGGCTCGTTCGTGACGCTGCCGGCGCTCGAAGTGGCGGAAGTGATGGGGGCGGCCGGATTCGACTGGCTGATCATCGACTGCGAGCACGCCCCGCTCGATGCGCTCTGGGCGCAGCGACTCCTGCAGGCCGCACGCATTCCGGGCGTGATACGCGTCGCGGACGGACACGAATCCACCCTGAAGCATGCCCTCGACACCGGCGCAGCAGGCGTCCTCGTGCCGATGGTCAACACGGCCCAGCAGGCGCGCGCGATCGTGTCGCACTGCAAGTATCCTCCGGCCGGCACCCGCGGCGTGGGGATCGTGCGTGCGCAGGGGTATGGGCTCGGCTTCCAGGAATACGTGACGCAAGCCAACGAGTCGACGGCGGTGATCCTGCAGATCGAGCACATCACCGCGGTCGAGAACATCGAGGCGATTGTCGCTGTTCCCGGCGTGGATGCGGTGTTCGTGGGACCTTACGACCTGTCGGGAAGCATGGGCCGCCTCGGGCAGGTGGAACACATCGATGTGCTCGCCGCCATCGAGGGCGTGCGCTTCGCCTGCGAGCGCGCAGGCATGCCACTCGGTATCTTTGCGGGCTCGGCGGCGGGCGCGCGGCCCTACCTCGAGAAGGGATTCACGTTGATCGCGGTCGGCATCGACGCACAGCTTCTGGGTCAGGCGGCGCGACAGATCATGCAGACCCTCGGGTGAAATGAGGCGTTGCGTTCCAGCATCCAGGCCACGCCCTGGTTCCGCCGACCAGGATCGCCCGATGTTTCGTCCACTGCTATTGCCCGTTTCATAGTCGAAGTGCACTTTCTGGAGGATTCATGAGGTACGAGAACATTCTTGTCGAGACGCGCGGTCGCGTGGGACTCGTGACGCTGAATCGCCCCAAGGCGCTCAATGCGTTGAACGATGCGCTCATGAACGAGCTCGGAACCGCGTTCGCGAATTTCGACGCGGATGAGAACATCGGCGCGATCGTCATTACCGGAAGCGAGAAGGCCTTTGCAGCCGGCGCGGATATCGCGGCGATGAAGGACTGGGGCTATATGGATGTCTTCAAGACGGAATACATCACACGCAACTGGGAGTCGATCCGGAAAGTGCGCAAGCCGGTGGTCGCGGCGGTGGCTGGCTACGCGTTGGGAGGAGGGTGCGAGCTCGCGATGGCATGCGATATCCTGATTGCCGCCGATTCCGCGAAATTCGGCCAGCCCGAGATCAAGATCGGGGTGATCCCGGGTGCCACCGGCACCCAGCGTCTGCCGCGCGCTGTCGGCAAGGCGAAAGCCATGGACCTCATCCTCACGGCGCGGATGATGGATGCCCAGGAGGCCGAGCGCACCGGACTGGTGTCACGCGTCGTACCCGCGGACAAGCTGCTGGACGAGGCGATCTCCTGCGCGACCACTATCGCTGAGATGTCGCTGCCCGCGGTCATGGCGGCGAAGGAGTGCGTCAATCAGGCCTACGAGAGTGCACTGACCCCGGGAGCCCTCTTCGAGCGCCGCATGTTCCACGCGCTGTTCGCGACCGAAGACCAGAAAGAAGGGATGGCTGCTTTTGTGGAGAAGCGGAAGCCTCAGTGGAAGCATAGGTGAGCACCTCAATCACGGAATGGGTTCTTCGAATGCAAAGGCGGAAGGTTACGAACAGGAGGAAACCGGCTGGTTTCCTCGAAAGCAAAACCTGAACGATACGAACAGGGGGGAACCGGCTGGTTCTCCCCCCGTTGCCCTCCTTACCGCTAAATTGACAACCATGCGCACCTGTCAGCGTTTCCCGACGCTGATTGCCGCTCGGCGATGAACGTTGTTGGCGGCCGTGCCTGGCGTGTGATCGCGTGGATGTGTTTCGCGCACGTGCTGAGTCTGGCGGGGTTCTCGACGTATCCCGCGCTGCTGCCCGGATTGCGTGAAGAGTGGGCGATGAGCGGGGCCGAAGCAGGTCTCCTTTCGGGGCTCTTTTTTGCCGGTTACATGGTCGCGGTGCCGGTCCTCACGAGTCTCACCGACCGGATCGACGCGCGCCGCATCTATCTTGTTTCGAGCATCGTGGCCGGCGTCAGCAGTGCGGGATTCGGTCTGCTCGCGCAGGGCCCTGCCAGTGGCGCGCTGTTCCAGTTGCTGGTGGGCGCGGGTGTCGCGGGCACGTACATGCCGGGGTTGCGGGCGCTCACCGACAACACTGCCGGCATCGCACAGGGGCGCGCAATTTCCTTTTACACTGCCATCTTCGGCGTCGGCATGGCAGGCTCGGTCCTGCTTGCCGGCACGGTTGCCGAAATGGCCGGATGGCGGGCGGCGTTTCTCATCGCAGCCATCGGGCCGCCAATCGCGGGTGCGATGGTGTTTGCCGGCCTGCCGGCGCGCCCGCCGCACGTCACCGCGTATCGCCCGCGATTGCTCGATTTTCGGCCGGTCCTGCGCCAACCGGTGGCGATGGCCTTCATTCTCGGCTACGCGGTGCATTGCTGGGAGCTCTTCGGCACGCGCTCCTGGATGGTGGCGTTCCTCGCGCGCGCACAAGGCACGCACGACGCGGCGTGGCCGCTGGGGCCGATCGCCATCGCGGCGATCGCCAACATGCTCGCGCCGCTCGCGAGTATTTTCGGCAACGAGATGGCAATGCGCTCGGGCCGGCCGGGCGTGATCCGGGTGTGCATGACCGCGTCCGGGCTCGTCAGCTGCGCGTTCGGATTCCTGATCGGCGCCCCGTGGTACGTGCTGCTCGTGATCGCCATCCTGCACATGGCGCTTGTGATGAGCGATTCGTCGACGCTGACCGCGGGGCTCATTCAGGTTGCCGACCCCGCTGCGAAAGGCGCCGCGCTGGCGCTTCATTCGACGCTCGGTTTCGGCGCGGGATTCGTGGCGCCGCTCGTTTTTGGGGCCGCGCTGGATGCCGCGGGACCTGGAGGTCCGGTGCTCGCATGGGGTGCCGCGTACGCGACCTTGGGCGCCGCCGCCGTGCTTGCCCCCCTTTTCCTACGCTGGGGACCGCGCCGCTGACCGGTCGACCCCGGAGCCTACCGCTCCGGGAGGGGGCCGACCTGGCCCGCGTAAAGTAGAATGTTTCGCCCGCATGACAGGCGCCCGGGGGCTGCCGGCCCGGCCCGCGAGACACTATAAGCAGGAGAGAACAATGGAAAAGGTCTGGCTCAAGAGTTACCCGAAGGGTGTGCCGAGCGAGATCGATGCGAGTCGCTACAAGTCGGTGGGTGAAGTCTTCGACGAAAGCGTGCGGAAGTTCGCCGACCGTCCCGCATACCACAACATGGGCAAGTCCATCACGTTCCGCGAGCTCGACAAGCTCTCGCGGGACTTCGGCGCGTGGCTGCAGTCGAAGGGTCTCGCCAAAGGCACGCGCATCGCGCTGATGATGCCGAACGTGCTGCAGTACCCGGTGTGCATCTTCGGCGCGTTGCGCGCGGGCTACACGGTCGTGAACGTGAATCCGCTCTACACGCCGCGTGAGCTCGAGCACCAGCTCAAGGATTCGGGCGCCGAGGTGATCGTGATCCTGGAGAACTTCGCAACCACGCTCCAGCAAGTCGTCAAGAACACTTCGGTCAAGCATATCGTGATCGCCTCGCTCGGCGACATGCTCGGGCTGAAGGGCACGCTGGTGAATTTCGTGGTGCGCCACGTCAAGAAAATGGTTCCCGCGTACGAGCTGCCCGGCTCGATCCGTTTCAACGAGGCGCTCGGCCAGGGCACGCAGCGCGAATGGAAACGGGTCGAAGCCGGTCCTGAAGACATCGCCTTTCTGCAATACACCGGGGGCACGACAGGCGTCGCGAAGGGCGCCATGCTGCTCCATCGCAATATCGTGGCCAACCTCGAGCAGGTCTCGGCGTGGTTCGCGCCGGTCCTGGGCGACACCTCGATCGTGGTGGTCGCGCCGCTGCCGCTCTACCATATCTTCTGCCTGACCGCGAACTGTCTCGCGTTCATGAAGCTCGGCGGCTGCAACGTTCTCATCACGAATCCGCGCGACATTCCGGGATTCGTCAAGGAGCTCTCCCGGCACAAGTTCAACGCGATCACCGGCGTGAACACGCTTTTCAACGCTCTGCTGAACGATCCCGGTTTCGCAGGCCTCGATTTCTCGAATCTCAAGTTTTCGATCGGCGGCGGCATGGCCGTCCAGAAAGCGGTCGCGGAGCGCTGGAAGCAGGTCACCGGATCGGTGCTGGTCGAAGGCTATGGCCTGACCGAGACGTCGCCCGTCGCAACCGCGAATCCACTGGACGCGGCCGAGTACAGTGGCGCCATCGGATTGCCGGTCTCTTCCACCGAGATCGCTATCAAGGGCGAGAGCGGCCAGATTCTCGCATTGAACGACGTCGGCGAGATCTGCATCAGGGGTCCGCAGGTGATGAAGGGCTACTGGCAGCGCCCGGAAGACACCGCCAAGTCCATCGACAAGGACGGATACTTCGCGACCGGCGACATCGGCTACATGGACGACCAGGGTTACGTGCGGATCGTGGACCGCAAGAAGGACATGGTGCTCGTGTCCGGATTCAACGTGTATCCGAACGAGGTTGAAGGCGTCGTGGTCGCGCACCCCGGAGTCCTCGAGTGCGCAGTGATCGGCGTGCCCGACGAGAAGTCCGGCGAGGTCGTCAAGCTGTTCGTGGTGCGGAAAGACCCTTCACTCACCGAGGCCGACATACGAAAGCACTGTGAGGGGCACCTCACCGGATACAAGCGTCCGCGCTACATCGAGTTTCGCGACGAGCTCCCGAAGACCAACGTCGGGAAGATCCTGCGACGCGCGCTGCGCGACGAGGAGCGCACGAAGCTCAAGAAGAAGGCGGCGTGACCTGCTTCCTGGCGGTTTCCCCTCCTCTTCGAGGAGGGGTGCCGGCGTAGCCGGCGAGGGGCGGGCGACACCTACTCACCTCTCACTCCTCACCCCACTTGACCCAGAATCGCATCGTCACGGGCGTCGCCCTGCTTGCCGTCACCGTGCTCATCTGGGGCGCGACGTTTCCGATCGGCAAGGAGGCGGTGGCGCGCATCGACCCCTACTGGCTCGGCGCATTGCGCTACGTTGCCGTCGCGCCGCTCTTTGCCGCGATGCTGTGTGCCGTCGAGGGACGTCGCGCACTCGCCTACGACGGGAAGCTGGGCGTCGCCGCGCTCGTCGGGTGCGTCGGTGTCGGCGGCTTCAACATCTTCACTTTCTCTGGCATGCAGTTCACGTCCGCCGCACACGCGGCGATCATCATGGCACTGCAGGCACCCCTTACCGCGCTCGTTCATTGGGTGTGGCGCGGCGTCCGGCCGGCCCGCTTCACGATCGTGTGCGTGACGCTTGCGCTGCTTGGCGTTTCCGTCGTGATCACGAAAGGCGACGTCGCCGCCGCGGTCGCGGGCGGGACGCTCTTCGGCGACGCGCTCGTCCTGCTGGGAGCGTCGTGCTGGGTGGCGTACATCATGGGCATGGTGAAATTCTCCGGCTGGAGCGCGCTTCGCTACACGACTCTCACGTGTGTTCCGGGGGCCCTGGGACTGTTCGCGGTCGCAATCTGCGCCACCGCGATCGGCAGCGTCGCTATCCCGACCGTGACTACGCTATCGCTCATCAGCTGGCAACTTGCCTTCCTGACGTTTTTCACCGTATTCGTCGGCGTCCTGTTCTGGAACAATGGGATCCGGATGATCGGTCCGCTCAATGCGGTGCTGTTCGGCAACCTTGTCCCGGTCGTCACGTTTGCCATCCAGGTCGGTCAGGGGGTGCGGTTCTCGGCGCTCGAATTCGCTGGCGGCGCGCTCGTGATCGGTGCCCTCGCCGCGAACAATCTTTATATTCGGCAAGCAGTTGTGCGTACTGCATGACTCTTGCCACGGTCTCTCGCGACCCGTGATGCGGCAGTGCAGCATTTCTGATATAAGTAACAGCAGGATATGTAACCAGTCGGTTATTTCGGCCCGAAGGGACAGTCGATGCTGTATGAGCTGCATGAGTGGCACCATGCGCTGATCGAACCATGGCACGCACTGGCTCGAACGAATCACGAGCTGTTCAGCCATCCGTTCAGTCCGCTTTCCTACCATCCGCTGGCCGACCGCGTCGCCGCCAGCGCGGACCTGATGCAGCGGCTCACCCGCCGCTACGAGAAGCCGACGTTCAGACTCAATCGAACCGTGATCAGGGGCGCGGAGGTCGCGGTTTCGGAGTGCGCAGTGCTGGAAAAGCCGTTCTGCACGCTGCTGCATTTCGAGCGGGCGGCGCAACGCAGTGATCCGAAGGTGCTCGTCGTCGCCCCGCTCTCCGGGCATTTCGCGACGCTGCTCCGCGACACGGTCCGATCGCTGCTCCCGGAGCACGATGTCTACCTGACGGACTGGGCCGATGCGAAGATGGTGCCGCTATCCGAGGGACACTTTCATCTCGACGACTACGTCGAATACGTCCGCGAGTTCATCCGGTTCCTCGGCCCCGAAGTGCACGTGATTTCGGTCTGCCAGCCCACGGTGCCCGTGCTGGCCGCGGTGTCGCTCATGGCCGCAGCGAACGATCCGGTCTGGCCTCGCACGATGGTGATGATGGGCGGCCCGATCGACGCGCGGCGCAGCCCCACGGCCGTCAACGGCCTCGCGACGCGCAAGCCGCTCGTCTGGTTCGAGCGCGCGCTGATCCAGCGCGTCCCCGCGAAATACCCGGGATTCATGCGGCGCGTCTACCCGGGATTCCTGCAGTGGCTCGGGTTCGTGGGCATGAATTCCGCGCGGCACGCGGACGCGCACTGGGACTACTTTCATCACCTGGTCGAGGGCGATGGCGAGAGCGCCGCGGCGCACCGCCGATTCTACGACGAGTACAACGCGACTCTCGATCTCCCGGCCGAGTACTACCTGGAAACGATCCGCACGGTGTTCAAGGAGTTCGAGCTGCCGCTGGGACGGTGGCACGTGCGTGGCAAACTGGTGAATCCGGCTGCGATCAGCCGCACCGCGCTGCTCACCATCGAAGGCGAGCTGGACGACATTTCCGGCTTCGGCCAGACCGAAGCCGCCCACGCACTTTGCGTCAACATCCCGGCGCGTCGCCGCGAGCACTATCTGGTGCCCAACGTGGGGCACTACGGCATATTCAGCGGTCGAACATGGCGCGAGACCATCGCGCCGCGCGTCGGCAAATTCATCCGCCGCCACGCTTGACGCGATCGGGCTCCTTCAATCGAAGGAGAAGCGGTAGAAGAGATCCATCCCGCTCTGGGTGCCCGTTTCCGCGCGGACCGAGAGTCGACGGGTCAGGGCGAATTCGAGGCGGAGCACCGCGAGCGCTGCGCTGATCGACTGCTCGTAGGAGACGTAGATGCGATCGCTCAGGCGCTTGCCGAGCGTGACGGCCTGGCTGCCCTGACGGTCCGACGCAATACCGATATCGTCGAGGCCAACCTTGTTTGCCAGCGATTCCTGACTTCCTCCGCC
>JBAVOG010000724.1:0-3322 GCA_049691875.1 Burkholderiales bacterium
GCGGCGCGCACGCTCGTCCAACGCGTCAGCGATCGCAATAGCAACCCCGCGTTACCGGCAGCCGAACAAGCGACCTTCGAGTTCTCAAGCACATAGCGAGGTGGGGTAGCATGAAACGGCGTAGTAGTGCCGGCGCCAGACTTCGATAACCACCTTCGCTTCACGACGACTGCGGAACCACTCCAGGCTCAGGCATTCGTCGCGGAAGCGACCGTTGAAGCTCTCGTCGGCACCGTTCTGCCACGGCTTGCCAGGATCGATCAGTGCGGTCTGGATGCCGGCGAGCTCGAGCCACTCGAGGATCGCCTTGCTGACGAACTCCGGGCCGTTGTCCGAGCGCAGGAAGCGCGGTGCGCCACGTTCGCTGACCAGGCGGGTCAGCACCTCGATCACGCGACCGGAGCGGATGCTGCCGGCGACATCGATCGCGAGTGCCTCGCGGGTGAATTCGTCGATCACGGTGAGGCACTTCAGGCTCTGGCCATTGGCGCAAGTGTCGAACACGAAGTCGTAAGCCCAGACGTGGTTGGCGCCGAAGGCCGGCAGCGGACGAGGCCGCGAGTGGGCTACCCGACGACGTGGGCGTCGGCGAGGAAGCTGCAGACCCGCCAGACGCCAGAGACGATGGGCACGGTGACGGCTCATGTGATCGCCCTCGCGACGAAGGAAGATCCGAATCCGCCGATAGCCGTAGCGCGGATACTGTGCAGCCAGGCGTCTCATCGCCTCCAGAGACGGCGCGTCGCGCTCGGCGCGCACCGAGCGGTACGACAGTGCCGACCGGGCGACCTCGAGCAGCTCGCAGGCACGTCGCTTCGACAGGCCGCGTTCGCATGCGAACGCGACCTGCTCGCGCCGCACCTGCGAGCTCACCACTTTCGGCGGTTGATCTCCTTGAGCGTGTCGATCTCGAGATCCCGCTCGGCGAGGATGCGCTTGAGCTTGGCGTTCTCACCTTCCAGGCTCCGAAGCCGTTTGATGTCGACGGGATCGAGAGTGCCAAAGTGACGCCTCCAGTTGTAGATCGTCTGCTCGCTGATCTTGTGCTTCCGCGCGACCTCGGCGACCGGCGTCTTGTCGGCCTCGCGCAGGATCGCGACCATCTGCTCTTCGGTGAATCGGGTCTTCTTCATGGGGCTCCTCGCCAGTGGCGGGAGCCATTCTCTCAAGTTACGACTGGTCCGAAGAACCTGGGCAGGTCACAGGTGCGTCATCTCACAGACTGACAACGACTGGCGCGCGACGAAATATCATTGCTGGCACGTAACGTATTACTCAGCAGTCGGCAATATAGGCGACGGACGGGGCGCGGAAGAATGAACGCAGGAGCGGGCGATCACGCTGCAACGCGAGCAACTCGGCTTCGATACGATTTTGCAGTTGCTCGCCCTTTTGCAGTGGATTTCTCGCAGTCCCGGTGCGCTTGACATGACTCCACACCAACTCGTCAGGATTCAGATCCGGCGCGTAGCCGGGAAGGAAGTGCAACGCCAATTTGGCGCCGATCGAGCGCACGTAGTCCTTGACCACCGCCTTCTTTTGCGCGGGCAGACCGTCGAGGATCAGGTGAAGCCCGCGCTTGCGATGACGCATCAGTTGCTTGAGCAGTTCGACGAACCGTGCGCCATCGAGCGCGCCCTTGTAGGTACAAAACCAGAAGGCGCCGCGCGCATTGACCGCCGAGGCGGCCGAGATCGACTGGCGCTGCCCAGGGCGGTGCACCACCGGCGTCTCGCCGCGCAGCCCCCAGGTCTTGCCATGCACCGCATCGGCCCGAAAGCCCGACTCGTCCCAGAAGAAGATGTCCGCGCGCTCGCGCTTGGCGCGACGCACGATCGAGGGGTAGACCTCGCGCTGCCAGTGCTCGATGGCCTGTGGGTCGCGCTGGTAGGCACGTTGCAGCGGCTTCTGCGGCGTGAGCCCGAGTTTGGCGAGCAGCGCCCCCACCGCGGTGACACCCAGGCGGATGCCGAACTTGCGTTTGATCAACAGCGCGACGATCCGGCGCGTCCACAGCCCGAAGTCCAGTCCGTACTGGCGCGGGTCGCGTCCATTGACCCAGCGAAACACCTGACCCTCTTGCGCCGCAGTCAAACTGCGCGGGCGACCCGTGCCGCGGGTCGAGCGCAATGCCCGCAAGCCCCGGCCTCGTCCCGCTGCAGCCTTGAGCCATTTGTAGATCACCGGACGGTTGAAGCCGAACGATGCGATCACGACCGAGGGCTTCTCGCCCTCGCGTACCCGCTGTACCGCCATGCGCCGAATCTCTTCGAGCGTCTTGTGATCGAGCGTGCGTCCGTCTCGCTTCATGCATTCTTCGACCGACACACTCATCGATTGGTTCCTATATCGTCATCTAAATTACGGACTTGTGAGTAAGGACGTATCACTCGAAGCGTCGACGCACGATGTGCAACCGGCCGCAAGTGGCGTGGGCATCTTCTACGGTGGGGGAGTGGACGCTTCGTATAGCCTGATCATGCACCTCGAAGAGGTTGAATTTCTCGTGCTCGCTTTTGGTTTCGATTTCAGCTTCTCCCAAGAGGAGATTCGCGAAAGCGTGCTTCGCAACTCGAGATTTTCGAAACGACTCGGCAAGGAGCTGGTTCCGGTAGAAACTAATCACAGCCAATTCGTAGCTAGCTTGAGGGTGAGTCGCCAGCTCGTCTACGGCGCAACGCTGGCGTGCGTGGGACTTCTCCTCGGGCCAAGAACGTGCTACATCGCCTCTGGGCATTCCGCCGCCAACATGCGCCCGGATGGCTCTCACCCCGTTCTCGATCATCTCTTTTCAAATGAGGTAACCGAATTCATTCACGACGATGTTTCCGTGGTACGGCTAGAGAAGACTTGGACCGTCGCCAAGCATCCGGACTTCCTTGAAAATCTTCGTGTCTGTTGGGACTCACACAACGAAAACTGCGGCGCGTGCTCAAAATGCCTGCGTACGATGGTTGCGCTCCGTTTATGCGGTGCGGAGGGCCCGTTTCCGCCCTTGCATGACCTACGGCTGCTGAGAAGGATGGCCGCCAGTACCGAGCTCGAGTATGTTGTGGGGATGATCTTGGCGGCGCATGAAAGGGGAGACCGTGAGGTTGTGCGACAACTCAAGAAGGGCCTACGAGACAGCGACCGCAAGGAAGCAATACGCTACCTTGACCAAGCGCTGCTTGGCGGGCGGTTGCGGAGGTGGTACACGGGACGAAGAGGCATCGAGCTCGACCTCTTGAAAGTTAATCTGCGGCCAGACCTCGACATCCCATAGATCAGTTCGGTTGAAATGCTCTTGGTTATAGCCAAAGCGTTAGTCATCGCCGCATAC
>JBAVOG010000725.1:0-2594 GCA_049691875.1 Burkholderiales bacterium
GCGCAAGGGCACGCACGATTTCTACAACCAGAACGGCCTCGAGGTGTTCACATGGAAGGGGCGCGACAAGACGATCGTGCTGATGGGCGACGCGCACATGCGTCCACAGGACGCAGAGCTGGCCGCCAAGACGATACGGACCAGCATCGAGCAGGTGCTTGACGCAGCCACGGGACGCTCGCGAGGCTACGCCATTCCACATGTCCCCAGCGCCCCCGACCGCCCGGACGCCTTCGACGTCTGCATTAGCGTGACCTTTCCCGACCGTGGCGCCGGCCTGGGCACCGGCCAGGGGCTATACGGAGCCGCACTCTACGCAGTGCTCTCGGACACACCCGTGCCGGGTCTGGGTGCCGGGCTGGGCGCGCTCCCGCGTGCAAGAAGCGAGGTCGGGAAGTTCATCGGATTGGCCGGCGCGATCGACGCGCGCGCTATCAATGGAGGATTCGTGCCCTCGGAGAACAGCGTTGGCTGGATCGGCGGACTCGATATCGGATTTCGTGCCGGATTCGGGTTCGAAGGAGCGCTGGGGGATTCGGGTGACGGTCTGGTGTTCGGCCAGATCGGTCTTCGCGCCGAAACCCCGTCCACGAACAAGGCGCAGGGGACCGTACTGGGGGCGGTGGGCGGTAGCCTGGGTGCGGCGATTCCGTCGCGCACCGGTCTGTCAGCACGGATCCGGATGCCGTTCTACGTCGTGCCGGGTGACCTCCTGTTCATGTCGCCTATGTACTGGATAGACCGCACCGCGTATACACAGATGGCCGTCACCGCCGCCAACGGCGGTCTGATCCCGTGGCAGCAGGGCTGGGCCACGCCCATTGGCCGCTTCCAGTTCGTGCTCGGCCGTGAGCTCGGGGTGACGTGGTACGGAATATTGGCAGGGGAGGATCAGCTGTTGGCGCCGAGCGACCCCCCGGGCGGCCTCGGACGAGTGGTGAACTACAAGTCAGTGTTCTTCGACGTCCCGATTCTGGAGTATCGCCCGTATCGCGCATTCTCCAGCAACCAAAGCTCCTCGATCGTTTTCCAGCTCTTCGCGGGTGCGGACGTTCCCTATGGCGAGTCGATCGATTCTCCGCGCGGAGCGCCGCCCGTGAACTTGCGCACCATCTACTCGCTGGGCCTGCGAATGGTGTTCGACTGGCGCTACTATCGCTGACTCTGCGCGAGATTGCGTTGCTACCAGGGTGGCAGGCGCCAGACTAGTTCGCGCCGCCGGCGAGGTCTTCTTCGATGAAGCGCAGCACCGCTTCGAGGAGCGCTTCACGGGGATAGGCGTTCTGCGTGACGAACAGACTGCCGATCGT
Organism: Burkholderiales bacterium; assembly: GCA_049691875.1. Lineage (GTDB taxonomy): Bacteria > Pseudomonadota > Gammaproteobacteria > Burkholderiales > SG8-39 > JAABRB01. Next base: position 1,311 of record JBAVOG010000725.1, read on the forward strand.
CTCGTGTGACCGGGCAATCGGTACCGCAAGGGCCCAGTGGTCGGCATTCACGTAGGCCATCAGCGCGCTTCCCGGGATGACTTGATCGTAAAAGATGACCTGGCTGTCGTTGCGGCCGTCGATGCTCGCGAGCTTGCGGTAGCTCGATTGCAGGATCTGGGAGATGCGCTCGGGCTGCGGGAACGTGACCAGGGAGTAGTAGCGCACTCCATCCGGAAGCGGGTGCGCCGCGAGCCACGCCTTGCGTGGCCCGGGCCGCAAGCTCACGACTCCGCCGCCATCGCCGGACTTGCAGGTCGCGCCAGGGAAGTGGCGCAGCAAGTCCGCCTGGTACTGCTCGGCGTCGTTCGCGAGTGGCGATCCGCCGACCGAGCCTGCTGCGCTCACCACCGCGGCCACGCGACTGCGAATCTCCGGATACGCGACGATCGCTTCGAGGATGTCGGGCGCGCCCTTCGAGTACCCGATCAGCACGATACGCGGCGCACCCTGCTCGAACGGCATCGCCATCACCGCGTCCCGGATCTGGCGGGCATTGTTCGTCGCGCTCGACAACGCATCGACCTTGATCACCACCTGGTCGAAGCCTTGCGTGCGCACGTGCTTGGCGACCGTTCCCGGCGCTTCCAGCCACGGTTCGAAGCAGTCGAATCCAATACCCGGCACCACGGCTGCGACGAGGTGCCGTCTGGACGGACCGAGGTCGACCGATTTACCTGTTCCGGCCGGCTCTTTCCCTACTCGGGTGAGCGCGTCTTCGCAGGGCCGGTAGTCGGGCAGTTGGGGTCCATGCGTTTCGAGCACCGCGCAATAGATTTCGCGGAAGCGCGCCCGCTTGTCGACGACGCCCGCCTGGTCGGCCGGCATCAGCGTGAGGGGTGGCGTATCCGCCGAATAGGGCTGGAGCGGCGGCGCCGCGCAGGCGGCAAGAAGCAAGCACGCGGCCGGGACAAACGCGACAGTGATCGAGCGTTCGAGCAGGTGCGAAATGCGCGCTCGCCATCCATGCCGTTCGCTCGGCCGCGAATGGAGACGGTAGGGGGATCCTCGATTGTCAGTCGTCACGTATTCTGTCCGGCGGTTTCGATTATCGAATGATAATGGGCGACGAATGTCCACGCACCTATTACTGTGGCCTGGCCGTTGGTGCGAATCTGACACCGCAATCGACCAGCAGGTCGAGAAGTTCGCGGCCGACAACAAGCGCGCGCCCACCGAGGACGAGCTGGACAAGATCCGCGAGTGGACGCTCGAGACCGTGCGCGGCACGGTGCAGGCCGACAT